>JANXSA010000371.1 GCA_025352915.1 Rhodospirillales bacterium
CGGCCATGCTGCAACCCACCGGCATCGTCGCCGCGACCGCCGGGCGCGATCCCGCCGCCGCCGTCGAATACCGCGCCGATGGCGGCCGCGATCTCGCCCCCGGACTGCCGGTGATCGTCATCGTTGACGGCCGCAGCGCCAGCGCCGCCGAGGTGCTGGCCGCCGCCCTGTCCGACCATCGCCGCGCCGTGGTGATCGGCAGCACCACGCTGGGCAAGGGCCTGGTCCAGACCATCGCCCCGCTGCCCGATGGCGGCGAACTGTATTTGACCTGGAGCCGCCTGCTCGCGCCGCGCGGCTGGCCACTACAGGGGCTCGGCGTTGTCCCGCAACTCTGTACCAGCCTCGGCCAGGACGCCCTGGCGCGTAATCTGGCAACCCTGGCGCGCGGACAACAGCCATTCCAGGCCGGGCTGGAACGCCACCGCACCGCCCGCGCACCGCTGTCGCCGTCCGTCGTCCTGGAAATCCGCGCCATCTGCCCCGCCGCCGAGGGTGGCGACCTCGACCTTGTGGCCGCCCGCGAACTGGCGCGCAGCCCCGCCGCCTATACCGCCGCCCTGATGCCCGCCCTGCCGCCACGATCGGCACTCGGCCGGCCCAGCGCGCCCCCAACCTCCGCGCCCCTGGCCCTCCCGCCTACGGTATTGCCCCAATCCGGCCAGCCCCGCACAGGATCAGGCTTGACGGGCACGGCCGCGATGCGTAACTAGCGCGCCTCGCCGGTCATCTTCTCCGCACCGGCAGCCGCTCCACGTTCGGGACATTCCACCATGGCCAAGTCCAACACCATCCAGATCAAGCTCGTATCCAGCGCGGATACCGGGCATTTCTACGTCACCAAGAAGAACGCCCGTGCCCAGACCGGCAAGATGGAGCTGCGCAAGTACGACCCCGTCGCGCGCAAGCACGTCGCCTACAAGGAAGCCAAGATCAAGTAGGATCAGGTAAACTCGCCGAGCCGGTCACAAGGGCGCGCGAGCGTCCTTTTTGATTCCCGCCCCTCACACCGCCAGCGTCTGATCGACCTCAACCCGATTCCGCCCCGCCCGCTTGGCGACGTATAGCGCCTGGTCCGCCGCCTGGATCAGCCGCTCCGGCGTGATGCTCACCCCCGGCACACAGCACGCCACCCCCACACTGACCGTCAGGTGATGCGACAGCCCGGTCTCCGGCACAAAGCGCAACTCCTCGATCGCGCCCCGCAGCCGCTCGGCGGCACTCAGCGCATCAAGCTCGCCCGTCCCCGGCATCACGACGACGAACTCCTCGCCGCCATAGCGCGCGATCGAGTCGAACACCCGCACCCGACCCCGCAGCGTCTGCGCAATCAGCGTCAGCGCGGCATCGCCGACCTGATGCCCCCATTGGTCATTGATCGTCTTGAAGTGATCGACATCCAGCATCAGCACCGCCAGCCCGTTCGGCTGCCCCGCCGCCAGCAGACTTTGCAGATGCCGCGACAGATAGCGCTGGTTGTAGAACCCGGTCAGCGGATCAGTCAGCGCCAGCTCCAGCGCATGGCCGAGGTCGCTGCGCAGCCGGTCCTGGTAGAACTTCCGCCGGATCTGGTTGCGCGCCCGCGCCCGCAGCTCCAGCGCATCCAGCGGCCGCAACAGCCAGTCATTGGCACCGAGATCAAACCCGCGCAGCACCAGGTCGCGCTGCTCCGGCTCGGCGATCACCAGCATGGGGATCGCCTGCGTCGCCTCGCCGGCCCGCAACCGCGACGCCAGCCGCAGCGGATCATCGGCCACCATCGACAGGCTGATCACCACCAGGTCGAACTGGATCGCCTGGGTCAGCGCCAGCATCTCGGCCTCGCAGCTCGCCCGCCCGGCCAGCACGCCCTCCTGCTGCAACGCATCCTGCACCGCGGCGGCCGACTCGTCCCAGTCATCGACCACCAGCGCCCGGGCACCCGCCACCGACGGCAACGCCAGCGTATCGACGCCAAGCCCCAGCGCATGCGCCGTCTCGCCGCGCACCCGCCACTCATCCAACAGCCGCTTGAGCCGAACCAGCGAGCGCGTCCGCGCCAACAGGGTGACGAAATCGACCGGCTTGGTCAGGAAATCATCCGCCCCGGCCTCCAGCCCGCGCACCCGCTCCTCGTTCTGGTCCAGAGTCGTGACCATCACCACCGGGATATGCCGCGTCACCGCATCCCGCTTCAGCGCGCGACACGTCTCGAAGCCATCCATGTCCGGCATCATCACGTCGAGCAGGATCAGGTCGGGCTGCCAGGTCCGCGCCAGGTGCAACGCATCATGGCCGTCCTGCGCTGTCGCCACCTGGTAGTACTCGGCCGCGAGTCGCGCCTCCAACAGCCGCACATTCGCCGCCACGTCATCCACAATCAGGATCCGTGCCGTCATCGCTCAAGTCCCGTGCGGCACGCCGCGCCGATTGCCACTATCCCACCACTCAAAAAAGACCTCGTACCGCTCCGGCCAAACCGTCAACCGCGCATAAGCGGCCATCCACCGGCGCCATGCCGATAATGACACGCAACATATTGACGAATACGATACGTCACCTCGGCCCGGACGCCAATGCGGCGGTTGCGCCGCGAAATTGCATGGCCATCCCGCCCGCAATGCCGCCAAACTTCCCCCGACCCGCCCTCTGGCGCTACCTTGGCGCCAAAGCAGCCGGCCGACCGGCCGCGCACAGGAAACGCCGCATGTCCGCCAGCGACTATGACCTGCCGAAGAACGCCGCCAACCACGCGCCGCTGTCGCCGCTGAGCTACCTGTCACGCACCGAAGCCGTGTATCCGAACCGCATCGCCGTGATCCACGGTGACCGCCGCATCACCTGGGCGCAGGCCGGCGAGCGCTGCCGCCGCCTCGCCAGCGCGCTCGCCAGCCTGGGCATCACCAAGGGCGACACGGTCGCCGCCATGCTGCCCAACATCCCCGAGATGTTCGAGGCGCATTTCGGCGTGCCGATGACCGGCGCCATCCTCAACGCGCTGAACATCCGCCTGGACGCCGCCACCATCGCCTTCATCCTCCAGCACGGCGAGGCCAAAATCCTGCTGACCGACCGCGAGTTCAGCGCCACCATCGCGGCCGCCCTGGCCCTGATCCCCGCCAAAAAACGCCCCATCGTCATCGACGTCATCGACGACCTCGCCCCACCGGGTGCCCGCCAAGGCACGCTGGAATACGAAGCCGTCCTGGCCGCCGCCGACCCCGACTACCCGATTACCCTGCCGGACGACGAATGGGACGCCATCGCGCTGAACTACACCTCCGGCACCACCGGCAACCCCAAAGGCGTCGTCTACCACCACCGCGGCGCCTATCTGAACGCCACCTCCAACGTGCTGACCTGGGCCATGCAAGCCCACCCGGTCTATCTCTGGACCCTGCCGATGTTTCACTGCAACGGCTGGTGCTTCCCCTGGACCATCACCGCCATGGCCGGCACCCATGTCTGCCTGCGCCGCGTCGAGCCAACCGCCGTGCTGGACGCAATCGTCGCCCACGGCGTCACCCACATGTGCGGCGCCCCGATCATCGCCAACATGCTGATCAACGTGCCCGACGCCGCTTTCCCGGATTTTGGCGGCAAAGTGGTGGAGTTCATGACCGCCGGCGCCCCGCCCCCCGCCGCCGTCATCGCCGGGATCGAGCGCCGCGGCTTCCACATCACCCATGTCTACGGCCTGACCGAAGTCTACGGGCCCGTCACCGTCTGCGCCTGGCAGGACGAATGGAACGCCCTGCCGGCCGAAGATCAGGCCCGCATCAAGGCCCGCCAGGGCGTTCGCTACCACTCGCTGGAAGGCCTCATGGTCGCCGACGCCCGGACCCTCGCCCCCATGCCCAAGGACGGCACCACGATGGGAGAGGTGTTCATGCGCGGAAATCCGGTGATGAAAGGCTACCTGAAAAACCAAAAAGCCACCGCCGAAGCCTTCGCAGGCGGCTGGTTCCACACCGGCGACCTCGGCGTCTGGCACCCGGACGGCTACATCGAGCTGAAAGACCGCTCCAAGGACATCATCATCTCCGGCGGCGAAAACATCTCCACCATCGAAATCGAGGACGTGCTCTACCGCCACCCCGCCATCCTCGAAGCCGCCGTCGTCGGCCGCCCAGACGAAACCTGGGGCGAAACCCCCTGCGCCTTCGTCACCCTTAAACCCGACGCCACCGCCACCGCCGAGGAGCTGATCGCCTTCTGCCGCGCCAACATGGCCCGCTTCAAAGTGCCCAAGACCGTCGTCTTCGGCACCCTGCCCAAGACCAGCACCGGCAAGATGCAGAAATACGTCCTGCGCGAGCGGGCGGCGGCGCTGTGAAGAAAGCAAGTTCTTTTTTGAAAAAAAGAACCAAAAAACTTTCATCTATTTTGCCCAGCCGAACGGCCAGGCAAACGGATGAAAGCCTTTTTGCTTCTTTTTCCTCAGAAAAAGAAGACCTTCCATTTTCCTTGCGAAGACCCTGATGGACCCGCTCGCCACCGCTGCCGCTCGCGCCATCGCCTACCGCCACCGCGTCATGGCCGAACGTGCCGCAACCCCGGCCCCGTATGCCGAAATGGCCATCATCTTCAACGCCCCCTTGCCGGAGTCCGGCAGCGACGGCACCGAAACCATCACCGACTTGGCCACCCTCGCCGAATCCGGCCTGCACGCCACCGAAGCCGCCGCCGACCGCGCCACCGCCGCCATCCGCCACGCCTGGCACGCCGTCCAACAGGCCCCCGCTACCACTGACAGGTTCCCCGCATGACCGAAGCCGACCGCCACGCCCGCCAGGTCGAAGCCTGGAACGGCCCCATGGGCGCCCAATGGGCCGCCAACGAGGCCCGCACCGAACGCGGCCTCGCCCCGGTCCTCGAAGCCCTCCTCGCCTGGTCCGCCCCCACCCAAGGCCAGCGCATTGTCGATGTCGGCTGCGGCGCCGGCGGCACCACCCTGGCCCTGGCCAACGCCGTCGCCCCCACCGGCGAAGTCATCGGCCTGGACGTCTCCGCCGTCATCCTGGAGGCCGCCCGCGCCCGCCTCGCCGATACCCCCAACGCCCGCCTCGAATTGGCCGATGCCCTCACCTGGACCCTCGAAGGCCCCCCTGCCGATCTCCTTTTCTCCCGCTTCGGCGTGATGTTCTTCGGCAACCCCGTCGCCGCCTTCGCCAATCTGCGCCGCGCCCTCGCCCCCGCTGGCCACTTCGCCTTCGCCGCCTGGGCCGCACTCGAAGATAACCCCTGGATCAACCTGCCCCTCCAAGCCGCGCTGACCGTCATCCCGCCCCCACCGCCGGCCGACCCCGACGAACCCGGCCAGCTCGCCTTCGGCAACCCCGCCCGCGTCCAACGCATCCTGCACGACGCCGGCTACCCCCGCGTCCACCACCGCGCCTTCGACTTCACCATGCGCTACCCCGCCGACGACCTCGCCCGCACCGCCGCCGGCCTCGCCACCATGGGCCAGGTCGGCCGCCTCCTGCGCGACCGCCCGGACGCCGAACGCACCCGCGCCACCGAGGCGATCGCCGCCGCCCTCGCCCCCTTGGCCCAGGATGCCTGGATTGTACTTCCCGCCCGGGTCTGGCTGTTCCGCGCCACCTCAGACGGCCAGCGGTAGCCGCACCACCATCGAAAACCCGCCGCCCGCCCGGTTTTCCGCAGCGAGGCTGCCGCCCAGCAACAGCACGTGCTGCCGCACCAGCCACAACCCGATGCCGAAATGCGTGCCGGACTGTCCCCGCCCTGTGTGATCGGGACGGTGGCTGTAGTAGCGCTCGAAGATCCGCCCAATCCGCTCCGGCGCCACCCCCGGCCCGTCATCGGCCACCGTCAACACCGCCTCGCCGCCCGCGCGCGCCAGCCCCACCTGCACCATCCCCCCGGCCGGCGAAAACCCCAGCGCATTCTCGATCAAATTCTCCAACACCGTCTCCAAGGCGTCCGCCTGCGCCCGCACCGCAAGGCCCGGCTCGATCGCACCGACAACCCTGCCATCGCCAAACCCCGCCACCACGGCCTCGGCCAGTGCCGAGACATCGACCCGCACCAGCTCCGGCTCCAGCAGATCGGCCGCCGCGCTGTCCAACACCCGCGCCGATCGCACCAACCCGTCCAGCCGGTCAAGTGCTGCGTCGACCGGCGCCAACGCCGCCCCGCCCGACGGCCGCAGCGGCTCCAGCGCCTGGCGAATGACCCCGATCGGCCCCTTGAAGGCGTGGGCGTTTGCCTCGGCCGCCTGGCGCAGCATCTCGGCCCCGCGCCGCAACCGCCGCACCATGTCGTCGAACGCCCCGGCCAGGCCGGACAGCTCCGGCACCGACGCCGCCTCGGCGAACCCCAACCCCGCCGCCTCGCTGGCCGCCAGATTCTGCATCCGGCGCAAATCGCGCCACACCCCGGCAAACACCAGCACCACCAGTGCAGCCATCAGCCCATAGATGGCCAGCGCCGCCCGCGCCTCCGGCCGCCGCCAGTACGGACCGGGATCGGCCACGCCACGCAGCCGCATTTCGTCCGTGCCAATCACCACCGCCCAGCACCCGGCCACCCCCGCCACGGCCACCACCGCCGTCAACACCTCCGACCCCGCACCCAACAGCAGCGGCCCCAACAGCGTCGCCCCGGCCCGCGGTGCCGCGCACCCCTCGGCCGCCATCGGCAGCACGCCGAGATCGCGCAACTGCCGCCGCTCGGCATCCACCTCATCGGGCGCGATGGCGGGTGCCGCGGCCAACAGGAAAAACCCGTCGGCGTTGCCCCCCGGCGGGCGCAGCAGCACCCGGATGCGCCGCTGCCCGCCGGCATAATGCGCCAGCACCGCCGGCAATCGCTCGATATCGGCCGGCGCCAGCGGACCCAGCTCGCCCGCCAGCCCGGTGCCGATCGCCGACCCGGCATCGGCCACCGCCGCCAGCAATAACGTCCGCCGCTCGGCATCGGCATCGCCCAGCACCCGCAAAACCAGCAACGGCGCCGCCACCAGCACCACCACCAGCACCAGCGTCTGCAACCGCAGCGACCGCCACCAGCGCATCACGGCCCCTGCCAGCGGTAGCCGACGCCAGGATAGGTGCCGAGCGCATCGAACCCGGCATCCAGCGTCACGAATTTGCGGCGGATGCGCTTGACCATGGCGCGCACATTGGCGCGATAGCCATCCTCGCCCTGCCCGGCCATGAACCCCTCGCCATGCAGCGCGTCATAAAGCGCACGATACGGCACGTCGCGACCCGGTTGGCGCGCCATCACCGCCACCATCTCGAACTCGCCCCGGCTGAGCGGCACATCCTGGCCGCGCCACAGCGCCCGCTTGCTCGCTGTGCGCAGGGTGAGCGGCCCGACCGCCAGATCCGCTTCCGCCAACCCAGTCAACGCCCCGCGCGTCAACGCCAGCCCGACGCGATGCAGGATGATCGCCGGCCCCCGCCCCTTGTCGATGAAGTCGACCGCCCCCGCGCCCAGCGCCGCCTCCTCGAACATCGCCGTCGAATGCCCGGTCAGGAACAGCACCGGCCAGTCCGCCCCGGCCGCGCGCAACCGGCGCAACAAATCAAGCCCGTCCATCCCCGGCATGTCCCAGTCCAGGATGCAGCCATCCGGCCGGTCGCGCAGCAGCGCCACCAGCCCGGCCTGCGGGTCGGAATAGCCGGCGGTAGCATAACCCCCGGCCTCCAGATTGGCGGCCAGCAGGCGCAGGAACACCGGGTCATCGTCGACCAGGACGAGGCGAAGACCCGGGCGCGGCCCGTCCATCAATCAGGCGCCGCCGGCGCGCAGGCGGCGCAGGCATTCCTGCTCGCCGGTGCCGCTGGCACGCCGGTCGAGCACCGCCAGGCCGCCGCCACCGACCGCCGGGAACAGGAACAGGTCAAGCACGCATCCCGGCGCGCGATAGGTCCAGCGCTCGCCAGTGCCGATGCCCGCGCGGCTGGCGGGCGTACCAAGCAGCGCCTCAACCCGGTCGGCCGGCAGGTTGGCAAGGTCGAGCGGGGCGGCGTAGGCCTGTGCTGGTGCGGCGGCTGGTGCCGGAGCCGCCTCGGCCGGCCGGGGCGGCAGCGCGCGGGCGGCGATGCGCGGCGGTGGCGACGCGCGCGGCGGCGACAGGGATGGGAACGCGCGCTGGAGCGTGCCGCAGCCCGCCAGCAGGGCCGCCATAGCCAGGACCTGCGCCAGACGACGCCAGACCGGCAGCGCCCGGCGCGCCCAGGGGTTCCGCATGCTCAATTCCATGGCCGCATGCTGGCGTGCCCGCATGGTGGCGCGCAAGTCCCGTCCTGTCACCGCGCGTGACAAGGCTGTGACCGGTATTGTGTGCGGCGATCCCGGCACTTACGTCTGGACCGCACAAAGCAACCCACGACGCGAGGGAGACCTGCAATGACTTGGCGTACGCTGCCTGTTCTGGCCGTCGCGCTGTTTGGCCTCACTGCATGCTCCGGCATGTCCACCATCCAGCAGCGCATGCTGAGCGGCGGCGCCATAGGCGCGGCCGGCGGTCTCGCGCTGACCGCGCTGACTGGCGGCAGTCTGCTGGCCGGCGGCTTGGTTGGTGGTGCCGGCGGCGCCGCTGTCGGCGCACTGATAAGGTAGGAGGATATGAACATGTCACATCGAATCCTGATTGACCCGACGACGCGATCCGGCTTCCGCCGGGCGGTGCTGGCATCCTGCATGGGTGCGCTGCTCGCCGTCGCTCCCGCATTGGCGGGCGGCGTGGCGTTCGCCAAGGGTGGCAATGGCGGTGACAACGGCGGCGGCAATGGCGGTGGGCATGGCGGCGGCGCGGCTGCTGGTGCAGCCGATACCCATGGTGCGGGCGCCCATGCCTCGGGCTCCCAAGGCCGCGACAGCCAATCCGGCGCATCGCATGCTTTCGGCGGCCAGGCCGCACATAGCCACGACCACCATGGCCGCGGCTTGGCCAGTGCGAGCCAACTCGGCGCCCTGAATGCAATCCACGCCTCGGCGACCGCGCGGGCGCATGCGGCCCCGGGCTCGCGCGTCGGCGTGATCGCGACCTACGAGCGGTCGATGACCCGGGCACAAGCAATGCCGGCGGCAACTCCCGCCCAGCGCGCAGTACGCAGCGCCGCGATAACGCAGGCGCGTGCGCAATTATCGGCCACCGCCAACAAGCCGGTTACCGCCAGCGTCATCCGCACCGTGGACCGGGAACTCGGCCTGGCCCCGGCGCCTTACGGACGATGAACCGCGGCATCGCCGCGAGCAGGAGAATGACCATGGGTGCCACTCGAACGACAACGCGAATGGCAGTGCTGGCAATTCTGGCACTGGCCGGTGCGACAGCCGCGGCAGCCCCTGCCCTGGCGGGGGACCGCGGCCACAAGAACGGACACCGAAACGGCTACTGGGGGCCGCCGGGCCCGGCATATTACTACGCCCCGCCACGGGTCTATTATGCCCCACCCCCGGTCTATTACGCGCCACCGCCAGTGTATTACGCGCCGCCAGCCTATGCGATGCCGGGGCTATCCTTCGGCATCAACATCCCGCTGCGCTGACCTCCTGCTAACCCGCCGCGCGGGACCAAACCGCCGAGCACACCCGAGCATCCGCCTTCTCAGCGGGCGGAATCAATTCCCCGCCAGGTAATTCATCGCCGCCTGCACCCCATCCGGCGCATGCGGCACCCCCGCCGCCCGCAGCCCCATCTCCACCCCGCCAAGCGCCCCCACCAGCGACAATTCGCCAAAATCCCCCAAATGCCCAATCCGGAACACCCGGTCGTTCAACTGCCCCAACCCATTGCCCAACGACATGTTAAACCGCTCCAGGATCACCGCCCGCAACCCATTGGCACTATGCCCCTCCGGCACCCGCACCGCCGTCAGCGCGCTCGAATAATGCCGCGGCTCCGCGCACTGCACCTCCAGCCCCCAGGCCCGCACCGCCCGCCGCGTCGCCTCGGCAAACCGGTCATGCCGCGCGAACACATTCTCCAACCCCTCCTCCAGCAACATCTCGCACGCCGTATCCAGCCCGTACAAAAGATTCGTCGCCGGCGTAAACGGAAAATACCCGGTCACGTTCGCCGCCAACATCGGCCGCCAATCCCAATAACTCCGCGGCAACCGCGCCCCCTCCGCCGCCACCAACGCCTTCGCCGAAACCGCGTTAAACGACAACCCCGGCGGCAGCATCAACCCCTTCTGCGACCCCGCAATGGTCACATCCACCCCCCAGGCATCGTGCTTGTAATCCATGCTCCCCAACGAGGAGATCGTATCCACCATCAACAACGCCGGATGCCTCGCCGCGTCCATCACCGCCCGAACCTCATCAATCCGGCTCGCACACCCCGTCGAAGTCTCGTTGTGCACAACACAAACCGCTTTAATCCGATGCGCCGTATCCTTCACCAGAGCCTCGCCAATCCCCTCAACATCCGCCCCGCGCCGCCAATCCGTCTCAATGAACTCCGGCCGAAGCCCCAGCCGCTCCGCCATTTCCTGCCACAAATGCGCAAACCACCCGGTCCGGCACATCAGCACCGCATCCCCAGGCGACAACGTATTAACCAGCGCCGCCTCCCAAGCCCCGGTCCCGCTCGCCGGATAGATCACCACATGCCCCTCCGTCTGGAACACCTGCTTCACCCGCCCCAACACCCGCGCGCCGAAAACCCCGAAATCCGGCCCGCGATGATCCATCGTCGGATTGTCCATCGCCCGCAGCACCCGGTCCGGCACATTGGTCGGCCCGGGGATCTGCAAAAAATGCCGCCCGGCGGCCGGCTTGGTCTGGAAATAGGCCATGGCAGTCTCCTCGTCGGCCCGCACAATGCCCCGCCAGCCGCGCGCTGTCCAAGGGAAGGCTCAAGTCTTCTTTTTGTGAACAAAAAGAAGCAAAAAAACTTCATCCGTTTGTCCCAGCTTCCGTCATCTTGTGCGTATTGAAAGACCCACGCGGTTGGCACCACGCTACGGAATTGCACTCCCCGCCAATCAATAAAGTTTTTTTGCTTCTTTTTGTCCACAAAAAGAAGAATCTTCCTACCCCTTGTCTTACTAAGAGCGTCAAACCCAAGCAATAGCGGTCAAAAATCCCCGGCCTCCCACCACCAGAACCTCGCTTGCTCCCCGACCAGCCCAAGCAGAATCGCGGCCAGGATCATCGCCAGCCTGCTTGCCAAACCCGCGCCATACGGGCCTATCCTCCCGCATGAACGCCCCCTTCGCCACCTCGTCCCTCGCCGCCCGCCTCCGCCGCGAAACCGCGGGCGAAGTCCTGTTCTCCCAAGCCGATCGCGGCCGTTACGCCACCGATGCCTCGATCTACCAGATCACCCCGATCGGCGTCCTCGTCCCCAAAACCATCACCGACGTCCAGGCCGCCCTGTCCATCGCCCGCGAAGCCGGCATCCCCATCCTCCCCCGCGGCGCCGGCACCAGCCAATGCGGTCAAACCGTCAACCGCGCCCTCGTCATCGACTGCTCCAAACACCTCAAGCGCATCCTCGACATCAACCCCGAAACCCGAACCGCCCTCGTCGAACCCGGCCTCGTCCTCGCCCACCTCAACCAGGCCCTCAAACCCCACAACCTGTTCTTCCCCGTCGACCCCTCCACCCACGCCCGCTGCACCATCGGCGGCATGGCCGGCAATAATTCCTGCGGCAGCAAATCCATCCGCTACGGCCTGATGGCCGACAACGTCACCGCCATCGACGCCATCCTCGCCAACGGCACCGCCCACCGCTTCACCCACCTCCCCGACAACCTCGGCGCCAATCTCCCGCCGGCCATCGCCGCCCTGATCCAAGACCTGCGCGCCCTGGGTGCCAGCGAAGCCGACGAAATCGCCGCCCGCTTCCCGAAAGAACTCCGCCGCGTCGGCGGCTACAACATCGAAACCCTCACCCCAGCCGCCCGCGCCGAAAACCGGGAAAACCTCGCCCGCCTCCTGGTCGGCAGCGAAGGCACCCTGGCCTTCTCCGCCGCAATCGAACTCACCCTGCACCCGATAAAGCCGAGAAAACTCCTGGGCATCTGCCAATTCCCCACCTTCCGCGCCGCCATGGCCGCCAGCCAGCACCTCGTCACCCTGGACCCCGAAGCCGTCGAACTCGTCGACCGCACCATGATCGACCTCGGCCGCGCCATCCCGATCTACCGCCCCACCATCGACCGCATGCTGATCGGCGAACCCAACTCAATCCTCATCGTCGAATTCCACGGCCACGAAGACGCCCCCCTCCTGGCCAAACTCGCCGAGCTGGACACCATGATGGCCGACCTCGGCTACCCAAACGCCGTCGTCCGCGCCACCGACCCCCAATTCCAGGCCGACATCGCCAGCGTCCGCGAAGCCGGCCTCAACATCATGATGTCGATGAAAGGCGACGGCAAACCGGTCTCCTTCATCGAGGATTGCGCCGTCGACCTGCCCGACCTCGCCGACTACACCGAACGCCTCAACGACGTCTTCGCCCGCCACGGCACCAAAGGCACCTGGTACGCCCACGCCTCGGTCGGCTGCCTGCATGTCCGCCCGGTGCTCAGCATGAAGGACCCCGCCGACGTCGCCCGCATGCGCGCCATCGCCGAAGAATGCTTCGCCTTGGTGCGCGACTACAAGGGCAGCCATTCCGGCGAACACGGCGACGGCATCGTCCGCTCCGAATTCAACGAAACCATGTTCGGCTCCCGCATCGCCCGGGCCTTCGAGACGGTGAAGGACAGTTTCGACCCCGCCGGCACCCTCAACCCCGGCCGCGTCGTCCGCCCGCCGCGCATGGACGACCGCTCGCTGTTCCGCTACCCGCCCGGCTACGCCGCCGCCCCCGGCTTCACCCCGCAACTCGACTGGTCCGCCTATCCCGGCCCCCTCGGCGGCATGCTCGGCGCGGTCGAGATGTGCAACAACAACGGCACCTGCCGCAAGCTCGACCCCGGCCTGATGTGCCCCTCCTTCCGCGCCACGCGGGACGAGCGCGACGTGACCCGCGGCCGCGCCAACACGTTGCGCCTGGCGCTCACCGGCCAGCTCGGCGCCGACGCCATGGCGTCGGACGCCATGGCCGACAGCATGAGCCTCTGCGTCTCCTGCAAGGCCTGCCGCCGCGAATGCCCCACCGGCGTCGACATGGCCAAATTCAAAATCGAAGCCACCGCCGCCCGCGCCGCGCGCCATGGCGTCAAACTCCGCGAACGCCTGATCGCCGAACTCCCCCGCATCGCCCCATGGGCCACCCGCTTCCCCGCCCTCCTCAACCTGCGCAACCGCGTCCCCGCCTTGCGCCGCCTCGGCGAACGCATCGGTCTCGCCGCCGCCCGCCCCCTGCCGGAATGGCGCCCCGACCCTTTCCGCGACGACGAGGCGGACGGC
>JANXSA010000383.1 GCA_025352915.1 Rhodospirillales bacterium
CTTGCTTACCCCTTCTCCACATCCCGCGCCCCCAACGCCCGGGCGGCGAATTCCTCCGGCGGCTTCACCCCGGCATCGGTATACGCCTTGCGCAGCGCATCGACATTCGGGCTGAACACCGTCTTGCGGTTCGCTTTCGCCCATTCATAGCTGGCCGTCGGCATTGACAGCTGGTTCTGGAAGCGCGGCATCACATAGCGCGCAAACAGCTCATAGCTGCGCCAGGTCTCCTCGCGCCCGGCCCAGTCGGTGGCGCGGAACATCAGCCCGCCGAAGCCACCATCCGACAGCTTGATCAGCCGCTCGATGCCGCGCGAGATCAAATCCGGCGAGCCGATCAGCGTGCTGCCGGACGCCACACCCTCGCGCAACGGATCCTCCGACCGGCCCGGCGGCCGCCCAAGCGCCTCGTTGAAATACTCATGGGTTTCGCGCCGCTCCCCCTCGCGCACCTGGCGCAGCGCCAGGTCGTCGTCCTCCGCACAGTGCATGGTGACCACCAGCCGCCATTTCTTGCGGTCCATCGTCTTGCCATGCTTGGCCGCCGCCGCCTCGGCGATGCGCCACTGCCCCGCCACCGCCTCCGGCCCGCCCGGCAACCCGGCGCCCAGCGAAAGGATGCCCAGGCCATGCTTGCCGGCCGCCTGCGGTGCCGCCGGCGTCATCGTGCTGGCCACCGCGATATCGAAATGCGGGTCGCTATAGGGGCGCAGATGCAGCCGCGCCTCGCGCATTTCGAACCAGTCGGTCTTCATCGTCACCGGCTCCTCGCAGCGTAACAGCGCCATGATCGCGTCCAGCGCCTCGTCCATCCGCCGGCGCTGCGTCATCGCGTCGATCCCCAGCATGAACGCGTCCGACACCAGCGCCCCGGGACCGCAGCCCAGCATCGCCCGCCCGCGCGTCATATGGTCGAGCTGCACGAACCGCTGCGCCACCAGGAACGGGTGGTGATACGGCAACGAGGTCACCCCGGACCCCAGCTTGATATGCTTGGTGCGCTCGGCGGCGGCGGCGATAATCAATTCGGGCGAGGCAATGACCTCCCACCCCGCCGAATGATGCTCGCCAATCCACGCCTCGTCATAGCCGAGCTGGTCCAGCCACTCGATCATCTCGATATCGCGCCGGATCGCCAGGGTGGGATTGTCACCCAGCCGATGAAACGGCGCCAGGAAGATGCCGAAATTGAGACCGTGATGCGCCATGAATCGACCCTCGCGTAAGCTACGCCGCAAAGGATGCCCCCGCTCCCGACCGATGCCAACAGGAGAGGCCGAAAGCCAATGGATAAAAGTTTTTTGTTTCTTTTTTTCAAAAAAGAAAGCGCTTCACTCGCCGGCGGCGACGCGCTCCCGCCAATCCGCCAGCACATCAGCCAGCGTCTGCTCCCAGGCGATCGCCGGTGCCCAGTCCAGCGCCGCCCGTGCCGCACCGGCATCGCCGCTGGCGGTCGGAATTTCCGCCCGGCGCAACAGCCCGGCCCCGGTGCCGATTTCGGCCGAGACCCCCGCCAGCGCCAGCAGCCCGTCCAGAATATCGCCAACCCGCCGCGCCGTGCCGGAGGCGATGTTCAGGATAATCCCCGGCGCCAGCGCCTCAGCCCGCGCCAGACAACCGACATAGGCCGCGCAGACATCGCGCACGTCGAGAAAATCGCGCCGCGGGTCGAGCGCGCCGACCTTCAGCACCGGCGCCTGCAATCCCGCCGCAATCCGCGCCACCTGGCGGGCAAACGCCGGCACCACGAACTCCGCACTCTGCCCCGGCCCGGTATGGTTGAACGGCCGCAGCCGGATCACCCGCAAGCCGCTCGCCGCCATCGCCCCCAGCGCCAGATCGGCCGCCGCCTTGGTCGCGGCATAGGTGTTCATCGGCGCCGCCACGGCCCGCTCGTCCAGCGCCACCCCGGCCGCGAAAGAGCGGCCATAAATCTCGGCACTGGACGCATACAGCAGCACCGCCTCCGGCCGCGCCTTCTGCAACGCCCGCGCCAGCGCCAGCGTGCCCAGCACATTCACCCGCCACGCCAGATCGGGATCACCAGTCGCCGCCGGCACGCCGGAAATGGCGGCGAGATGGATACAGGCATCCGGCGCCACTGCCGCGACAAAATCCGCCACCGCCGGACCATCGGCCAGGTCGACCGGCACCCCCTGCCCGCCCATCAGCACCAGTTCGGCGTCAGGAAACGCCGCCCCCAGACGCGGCAACAGATGCCCGGCAACAAACCCGCCCGCCCCGGTCACCAGGATGCGCTGCGGCGTCATCCGCGCCTGCTCAACCCCGCGCGGCGCGATGGCGGACCAGATCGGCCTCCACCATCTCGGCGGCCAGCTCCTCCAGCGTCGTCGTCGCCGCCCAGCCCAGCTTCGCCCGCGCCTTGCCGGCATCGCCCAGCAAAACCTCGACCTCGGCCGGGCGCATGAACGCCGCACTGGTGCGCACATGCGCCTGCCAGTCCAGCCCGGCATAGCCAAACGCAATGGCGCAGAAATCGCGGATCGACACAGTGCGCCCGGTGGCGATCACATAGTCGTCGGGCGTGTCCTGTTGCAGCATCGCCCACATCGCCTGGACATAGTCGCGCGCATGGCCCCAGTCGCGGGTGGCGTCCAGGTTGCCCAGCGTCAGCTCGCTGGCCAGCCCCAGCTTGATCCGCGCCACCCCGTCGGTGATCTTGCGGGTGACGAACTCGATGCCGCGCAGCGGGCTTTCGTGGTTGAACAGAATGCCCGAGCTGGCATGCATGCCGAAGCTCTCGCGGTAATTCACCGTCATCCAATGGGCATACAGCTTGGCCGCGGCATACGGGCTGCGCGGATAGAATGGCGTCCGCTCGGACTGCTTTGCCTCCTGGATCTTGCCGAACATCTCCGACGACGACGCCTGGTAGAACCGTGCCCGCGGCGCCACGATCCGCACCGCCTCCAGCACATTGACCGCCCCCATCCCGGTGACGTTGCCGGTCAGGATCGGCTGCTGCCAGGACGCGTGCACAAAGCTCTGCGCCGCCAGGTTATAGACCTCCACCGGCTGCACCCGGTCGATGATGCGAATGATCGACGAAAGGTCCATCAGATCGCCATCATGCAGCGTCACCCGGTCCAGCACCCCGATCCAGCGCAGCCGCTCGCCAATGACATCCGCCGAGGCCGACCGGCGCAACAGCCCATGCACGGTGTAGCCCTTCTCCAGCAGCAACTGCGACAGATAGGCCCCATCCTGCCCGGTAATGCCGGTAATCAGCGCGTTGGCCATGGCGATGACGTTCTCCTGCTGCCGGGTCGTCGTCTAGACCGCCAGCCGCACGCCGTCCACTTGGCCGCGCGCGGCTTGGGCCTCCACCCCGTCGATCGCGTCGAGAATTTCCCGCGCCGTGCGTTGCCAGGAGACCGGCCGGAATGACGCCCGCACCTCGGCGTGCCACGCCGCCAGTTCAGCCGGATTCTCAATCAGCCCGCGAATGACGCGCAATGCGTCGGCCGGGTCGTCATCGGCGAAATAGCGCGCCAAGCTGCCGCCAGCCTCGGGCAGCGATGTCGCGCGCGCGGCCACCACCGGCGTCCCGAACGCCAGGCTTTCCACCACCGGCAAGCCCCAGCCCTCGTAATGCGAGGGATACACGCTGAACATCGCGCCGCGGTACAGGCTGGCGAGCGCCGCATCGGTCGGGCTTTCGACAATCACCAGCTTGCCGTCCAGGAAGCGCGAATTGCGGATCTGCTGCATCAGGTCATCCACCAACCAGCCGATGCCGCCGGCAAACACCAGCACCGGCACCTGGTCCATCGGCATTTCCGTCATCATCCGGCGCCAGACGCGGAACAACAACGTATGGTTCTTGCGCGCCTCGATCGTCGACACGAACAGGACGTAGCTACCCGGCGGCAACAACGGCGGCTCAGCCTGCTGCGCGCCCACGTCACCACCAAACCCGCTGCCAATCGCCACCACCCGCACCGGCGCCCGCAGCGCGATCCCCTCGGCGCGGGCAAACGCCGCCACATCGCGGCCGGTGGCGTGCGAAATCACCAGCGGCGGATCGCATAGCGGCAACATATGGGTGATCCACGCCCGAAAACGGCGCTCCAGCTGGACCACACAAAACTCCGGCCGCACCAGCGGGATCATGTCATGGACCATGGCGACATAGCGCACCCCGTCATCGCGACAAACCGCGGTAGCGCGCGCCTGATGCTCGCTGCCCCACGGCGCCGCCAACGCGAACAACACATCGCCGCGCGCCATGCGCACCGGCGCTTCCACGCCCCCGCTATCGCTGACCTCCTTGCGCCGGCGCGACCACGCGTGGCGCACAGCGCGAAACACCCCCGGCACCGCCGCCGCCGCGTCCCACAGCCGCAGCATCACCTGCAACATGGCAAAACGCACCTCCGGCGGCATCAGCGCACCCACCTTGCGCCAGGCCGCCCGCACAGCGCGCGGTGCCTCCGGCGCCGGGTCCGGCAGGCTGCGCAGTATCTTGACGTCACCTTCGCGGCCGGTCGCCACAGCAAAGCCCTTGCGCACCGTATCGAAAGCCACCTCACGAAACCCGCTGCCGCCGCTGGCATGACGCGCGAAACGAACCCGCTCGGCCCCGGCAATCGCCACCATCTCGCGCGCCGCCTCAAACGCCAGCCGCTGGATGCCGCTCGG
>JANXSA010000384.1 GCA_025352915.1 Rhodospirillales bacterium
GGAACATGCGCGGCGCTACCCGCACCAGTTCTCCGGCGGGCAGCGCCAACGCCTCGGCATCGCCCGGGCGCTGGCCGTCAGCCCCGACCTGATCGTCTGCGACGAGCCGGTCTCGGCGCTGGACGTCTCGATCCAGGCCCAGGTGGTGAACCTGTTGCAGAACCTGCAAAAGCGTTTTGGGCTGTCCTACCTGTTCATCGCTCACGACCTCGCAGTGGTGAAGCACATCGCCGACCGGGTGGCGGTGATGTATCTGGGCAAGCTGGTCGAGATTGCCGACAAGCGCACGCTGTTTGCCAACCCGCGTCATCCCTATACTCAGGCGCTGTTGTCGGCGATCCCGAAGCCCGACCCAACCCGGGCGCGCACCCGCATCCTGTTGCCTGGCGACGTGCCCAGCCCGCTCGCACCACCCACCGGCTGCCGGTTCCACACCCGCTGCGCCCATGCCCAGCCACGCTGCAGCCTCGAAGAACCGGTCCTGCGCCCGGCCGGCGATGGGCAACAAGTTGCCTGCCACTTTTTCGAGCAACTGCCGCCGCCGCCGGACCTCGGCATTTCCGGCGGAATGGCTGGGGGGAAGCTGGCCGAGCGGTTGGCGCTATTCGAAGCGGCCAAGCAGGACACACACGCGGTATAAGCACGAAACCAATGGACAGAAGTTTTTTGGTTCTTTTTTTGAAAAAAGAAGCAAAAACTTTTTATCCATTAGGCCGAGATAGTATCAGCCGCCGCCTTCATGCGGGCTGAAGATCATGGTCGAGTGGAAGTTCAGGATGCCGCCATTGCCGCTGACCAGGGTGAAGTCGCGGTTTGGCACTTGGCGCGCGCCACCCTGGCCACGCGCCTGCACGATCGCCTCGGACATCGGCGTGAAGGCCCACATGTAATAGCCCGAGAGCTGGCCGCCGCCGGTGTTGGTGGGCAATGCGCCACCCGGCCCCAGCTTGCCGTCGGCGACGAAGGGGCCGCCCTCGCCCTTGGCGCAAAAGCCGTAATCCTCCAGCGTCACCAGCACCGTGTAGGTGTAGCAGTCATAGAGCTGGCATGAGCCGATATCGGCCCGTGTGATCCCCGCCATGCGAAATGCCGTCTCGCCGGAGCGCGCCGCGCCGGTTTCGACCGCGGGATGGCGGGAGGTGTCGAGGTTGTCGCCCGGCGCGCTTTGGGCATAGCCGAGCACATGGACCGGCGGCTGCCGCAGGTCGCGCGCCCGGTCCGCGGAGGTGACGATAATCGCCACCGCGCCGTTGGACACCAGGCAGCAATCGAGCAGCCGCAGCGGCTCGGCGATCCAGCGCGAATTGTGGTGATCCGCCATCGTCATCGGCGCCTTCATCTGGGCCCAGGGGCTCATCTGCGCCCATTTGCGCTGACCGACGGCGACGATGCCGAGGTGACCCTCGGTGGTCCCATACAGATGCATGTGGCGCTGCGCCGCCATGGCGTAACCGAGGTTGGCGCCGAAATCACCATAGGCCGCCTTGAGCCCGGTCATGCCGCCGAGCGGAAAACGATGCGGCCCGGAATAGGACTGGCCAGCACCGCGCGACGGGGTGAGCGGGGCATCCGCGTAGACCAGCACGATGGTTTTCGCCAGGCCCTCGCGGATCGCCATGCAGGCATACTGCATCATGCTGCCGCCGGTGGAACCATAGGCGGTCATGACATTGACCAGGGTCAGGTTCTCGAACCCCAGGATCATCTGGGCGCCCGGAGTCATGTCGTTCGGCAGGTTGGCGTTGATCAGCAAGCCGTCGATATCGCTCTTCTGCAGGCCGGCGTCTTCCAGCGCCAATGCGATCGCCTCGGCGGCAAAATCGACGGCGCGGCGGCCATAGATCTTGCCCATCGGCGTGACGCCCAATCCGACGATGGCACCCTTTGAGGAATTGGCCATTGCTGCCTCCTGCCTATGCTGCCACGGGACGGAATTTGGGGATGCTGACGCCCATCCCGACATCCTCGAACACGGCTTGCAGTTCCATGCCGATACGCAATTGGTCGTTGGCAATGCCGATGACGTTGGCGACCATGCGGACCCCTTCCGCCAGGTCGATCTGCGACACGTTATAGGGCACCTCGGCGGCGAAGCCGGGGTTCATCACCTGATGCATGATCGCAAAGGTATACAGGGTGCCGCGCCCGCTGGCCGCGCGCCAGCCAAGCTTGGCCCCCAGGCAATGCGGACATCGTTCGCGCACCGGGAAGCTCCATTTGCCGCAGGCGGTGCAGTGCTGGAGCATGAGGTGCCCGGCGCGGGCGCCATCGAAGAACGGCGCGCTGATCTCATCGGGCACCGGGACGGGCTTGGCGGCACTTTGCGACATCGACGTTTCCCCATTGGCGGGCGGCGTATTGATGTTCGCACCGGTCGACGCCGATGGGTAGGCCCCGCCTCGTCAGGTGATGCCGGGCGTGGACCGCGGCGCCCGGTCAGTCGATCTTGAAATTGGTCCGCTGCACCCAGCCGCGATACGACTCCACCTCTGCCCGCATCTGCACCAACAGTTCCTGCGGTGTTGCGCTGAAGGGAATCCAGCCGATCTTGGTCTGGCGCTCGATGATTTCGGGTTCGGCGTTCAATTCCGCAATGGCGCGGGCGAGCGTGTCGATGATCGGTTGCGGAGTGCCGAGCGGTGCCAGGAAACCGCCCCAAACCCTGAGATCGATCGGAAACCCCTGCTCGGCAAACGTGGGCACGTCGGGAAATTCAGGGTGGCGGCGATTGCTCAGCACGCCCAGCAGCTTGACGGTGCCCTGGCGCACCTGCGGGAAGAAGATGTTGTCCAGCATGATGTCCAACCGCCCGCCCAGCAGGTCCGGTATGGCTTCGGCGCCGGTGCGGTAGGGGAGGTGGGTGATATCGACGCCGGCCGCCGCCTTGAACGCCTCGCCGCGCAGGTTGGTTGCACTGCCCGACCCCGGTGATGAATAGAAGAACTTGCCCGGGTTGGCGCCGGCCAGGGCCTGCAACTCTTTCAGGTTGTTGACCTTCATGCTGGCCAGGACGCCAAAACCGTAGACCACCTCGCCATACGGCGCGATCGGCACGAGGTCGGACGGCTTGTAGGGCAGCGCGCGGATCAATGGCAGCAGCACCAGCGGAGCATTGGGGCCGCAGTACAGGGTGTAGCCGTCGGGTGCGGCGCGGGTGACCGCTTCGGCGCCGATGGCGCCAGCCGCCCCGACGCGGTTTTCCACGATGAACGGCTTACCGAGCTTGCGCTGAAGCCCCTCGGCCAGGATGCGCGCCGGCAAGTCGGCGGAACCGCCGGCAGGGTAGGGCACGATCAGCCGCACCGGCTTGTCCGGGTAGGCATGGACGTGGCTGGTCATGCCAACCAGCGTCAGTACGGCGATCAACGCGCCCAGCATTGCCTGCATCATGGTCGCCACTCCCCAGATGCCGCGTTCCTGTGGGGGCTCCCCGCGCGCAGCTTGAGACACCAGTACAGCACCTGCGTTGGTGGACGTGCAATGCGGCGGACGCGGACGCAATCCGCGCTTGGCCTGCGGTGCGGCGGCTGATAGCGTTTGTCCAACAAATACGGACGCCACAACCGGCGGCCATCAAGGGTGGGGGCTTACACATGCGTCAGAGCATTGTGACTCGTTCTGCGGCATTTGGCGCGGCGCTGGCCTGTGTCGGTTGGCTCATGCCATGGCAGGCCGAGGCCGCCGCCTGTGCCAATCCGCGCCAGATGACCGGCTTCAAGACCTGCGCCGATGTTGCCAAGGCCGAGCAGGAAGGGGCGGTGACGTTTTACACCACCGATCCCGAGCCAGGCACCGCACAGGTGGTGGCCGAGTTCTACAAGACCTTCCCGAAGATCAAGCCGGCCTTCATCCGCCTGCAGGCCGGCAACCTCTATGCCAAGCTCTCGGCCGAGCGCCAGGCCAAGTCGTACCTCGCCGACGTGATGGCGATCTCCGAGATGACCTTCGCCACCGATTTGCAGAGAAAGGGCGGCTACCTGCTGTATGACACGCCCGAACTCGCCGCCTATCGCCCGGCCTTCAAGAGCAAGCCGGAGGGCTACTGGACCTGGGGGGCGCTGATCGTCGCCGGCATCGCCTACAATCCGAAGCTGGTGCCGGAGGCCGAGCGGCCGACCAACTGGGACGATGCGATCCACCCGCGCTTCAACGGCCAGATCAATGTCAAGCTGTCGACATCAGGGCTCCAGCACGGCGTCTGGTATCGCCTGCGCCAGCTCTACGGCGAGGATTTCTGGCAGAAATTCGGCGAAATGAAGCCGCGCGCGTTTGACAGCTACGTCCAGCAATTCGACCGCATGGTCAACGGCCAGGACAAGATGGTGCATGGCGCGCAATACTCCGGCTACCTGCAATTCAAGGCCAAAGGTGCCGATGTCGGCTTTATCCAGCCGAAAGACGGCATGTATGTCGGCCAGCAGATCTACGGCGTGATCGCCGACGCACCCCACCCGGAAGCCGCCAAGCTGTTCTACGACTGGCTGATGGGCATTCCCGGCCAGGTGGCGATCCAGAACGCGCATTTCCTGTCCTCGCCGCGCGCCGACACGCCGCCGCCTCCGGGCGGCATGACGACCGGCGAAATGAAGCTGCTGTTTGTCGAGGATTGGGACGACTACCTGAAGTCACGGCCGGCATTCACCCGCGAATGGGACCGGATGTTGGGCCTGCGCTGACCGCTCAGACAGCCCCATGACCCGTTTCTTGGCCAACAGGCCGGCATCCGCCGCCGGCCTGCTGCGTCTTTCGGCCGATCGTCGCTGGATGCGTTTCCTGGTGGTCCCGTTCATCTTGTGCACCGTCGGGCTGATGGTGGCCTATCCCGTGTTCTTCCTGGTGGTGGAGTCGCTCAATACCGGAGAGGCCGGGGTGTTCCCGCCGGAATCCTACGGCTTCACCAATTTCGTCGACATGATCGAGGATGGGCGGGTGTTGTGGAACACCGCCTATGTCGCCTTGCTGTCGACCGTGATGGCGGTGCTGTTCGGCCTGGTGCTGGCCTGGATTCTGACCCGCACCGCCATCCCGGGGCGGGCGCGGCTGGAACGGCTGATGGAGCTGCCGTACTACATGACGCCGCTGGTCGGCGCGCTGGCCTGGGGCGTGCTGGCCAGCCCGAAGACCGGGTTCATCAATCAGCTCGGCCGGCTGTTTGGCTACGATGACGATCTGGTCGACATCTATTCGCCGTTCGGCATCGCCTGGGTGATGGCGCTGTTCGAGGGTACCGTTGCCTTTGTGATGATCTCCGCCGCGATGAAATCGATGGACCCGTCGATGGAAGAAAGTGCGCGCGTGCTCGGGGCGGGCAAAATGCGGGTGGCGTTGACGATCACCCTGCCGATGATCCTGCCAGGCATCGTGTCTGCCACGATCTTTGTCTTTGCCGAAATGCTGAGCGCCTTTGCCGCGGCCTTCGTGCTGGGCATCCCAGCCCGCTTCGTGGTGGTGACGACCGCCATCTGGCAGGCGACCTCGGCCTATCCGCCGGAATACGGCCGGGCGGCGGCGATGGGGCTGAGCCTGTTCCTGGTGCTGGCGCTGGCGATCGGGCTGGCGCGGTTGGTATTGGCCAAGGGCAGCTATGCGACCATCACCGGCAAGGCGTTCCGGCCGCGACCGTTGCGCCTGGGCCGCCGCGGCTGGTATCTCGCGGCGCTGTGCTGGGCCTATCTGACGGTGGCGGTGATTCTGCCGATGGGGTCGCTGCTGCTGACCTCGTTCCAGCGTTTCGCCACCGTGATCTTCAGCGACATGCAGTTCACGACGCAGAACTATGTCACCGCGATGGAAATCGGCACGATCGGCTCGGCGCTGACCAACAGCCTTTTCCTCGGGTTTATCGTGGCGACCATCGGGTCGCTGCTGGTCGGTGTGCTGGTCTGGGTGATCTATCGTTCGCGGGCGCCCGGGCGCGGGCTGGTCGAGTATGTCGTGATGTTCCCGCAAGCGGTGCCGCGCATCGTGTTCGGGCTTGGGCTGCTGTGGGCGTGGCTGGTCATTCCGATCCCGATCTATGGCACGTTGTGGCTGCTGGGCATTGCCTACCTGACGGTGCTGTTGCCGCTGGGGTTGCGCACGCTGGCCGGGGTGGTGTTGCAGATCGACAAGAGCCTGGAGGAGTGCGCCCGTGTGTGCGGCGCTTCCTGGAGCCAGCAGATGCGGACCGTCACGCTGCCGCTGTTGCGGCCGGGGATCGTTGCCGCGTGGCTGCTGATCTTCATCTCGTCGGTGCGGGAGCTCGGCGCATCGATTTTTCTGATGAGTGCGAATTCGAAGGTGATTGCGCCGGCGATCGTCAATTCCTGGATCACCGCCTCGACCGAGCTGGCCGCGGCGATGGCATTGATGCAGACCGCCGCGGTGTTCATCGCGGTCGTCCTGCTGTTACGCGCCACTCGCCGCTATTCCGGAGACTCCGCGTGAACGACAGTGATATTCGCATCGAGATCAGTGATCTCGTGGTTAATTACGGCGATGTGCGCGCGGTGGACGGGGTCAGCCTGAGTGTGACCCAGGGCGAGCTGGTGACGCTGCTGGGGCCGTCGGGCTGCGGCAAGACCACGACGTTGCGGGCGGTGGCCGGGCTGGAGGACCCGTCCAACGGAGTGATCCGGCTGGGTGGCACCACGGTCTATTCGGCAGCGGCCAAACGGAACCTGCCGTCAGAGAAGCGCGGCGTTTCGATGGTGTTCCAGTCCTATGCCATCTGGCCGCACATGACGGTATTCGACAACGTGGCCTACGGGCTCAAGGTCCGCCGCATGGCCAAGGCCGATATCGCCACCAACGTGGCCCGCGTGTTGGACCTGGTGCAGATGCGCGAATATGCCGACCGGCCGTCATCGAAGCTGTCGGGTGGGCAGCAGCAGCGGGTGGCGGTGGCGCGGGCGATCGCGTTCTCGCCGGAGGTTTTGCTGTTCGACGAGCCGTTGTCGAACCTGGATGCAAAGTTGCGGGTGCAGATGCGAGTGGAACTGCGCGAGTTGCAGAAACGGCTGGGGATCACCGCCCTTTATGTCACGCACGACCAGGAAGAAGCATTGGCGATCTCAGACCGCGTGATCGTGATGAATGCCGGACGGATCGAGCAGATCGGCACCCCGGAAGACATCTATCGCCACCCCCGTACCCTGTTCGTGGCGGATTTCGTGGGCAACGCGAACATGGTGCACGGCCAGGCACTAGGCGCGGTTGAGAACGGCGTCGTCAGCTTTGCCAGCGCAGCGGGGCCGGTATTCAAGGCGGTGGCCGCCGATAGGGCGGTGGGCAATGCAGTGGCGATCCAGGCGGCGTATATCGATATTCTGCCGGCGGGCCGTGACGATTTTCCGAACGCGACCGTCGGGGTGATCCACCGGCGGATGTTCCACGGCGATTTCATTCAGTACGTGATCAACTGGCCGTGTGGGCAATTGCTGGTGCGCCTGCCGCCGACGACGAATTTTGCCGAGGGTGAGGCGGTGACGATTTCATTCGCGGCGGAGCATTGTGTGCTCTTGTGACGCGCGATCGGGGTTGAGGTCAGCAAGGTGGGCTCTGCCCAGACCCGCCAGGGGCCAAGCCCCTGGACCTTGAATATATGAGAAAATTGTAT
>JANXSA010000404.1 GCA_025352915.1 Rhodospirillales bacterium
GTGATCTACACCGCAAAAGTGCAGCCTGGCGACAACGTCATTGTCTTTGGTCTGGGCGGCATCGGCCTGAATGTGATCCAGGGCGCGCGCATGGCGGGTGCGAACATGATCATCGGCGTGGATATCAACCCGGCCCGCGAAGAACTGGCGAAGAAATTTGGCCTCACTCACTTCGTCAATCCGAAAGAAGTCGAGGGCGACATCGTGCCGTATCTGGTGAACCTGACCAAGGGGGGGGCGGATTACTCGTTCGAGTGCGTGGGGAATACGACGCTGATGCGGCAGGCGCTGGAATGCACGCGGCGCGGCTGGGGCAAGAGCGTGATCATCGGGGTGGCGGGGGCGGGGCAGGAGATCGCGACCCGGCCGTTCCAACTGGTGACCGGGCGGAGCTGGATGGGCACGGCGTTTGGCGGCGCGCGCGGGCGGACGGATGTGCCGAAGATCGTGGACTGGTACATGGAGGGGCGGATCAATATCGACGATCTGATCACGCATGTGTTGCCGTTTGAGAAGATCAATGAGGGGTTTGATCTGATGCACCGGGGCGAAAGTATTCGGTCCGTCGTAGTGTATTGAGGGGAAGGCGGGGCGCGGATTCATAGTCACGCGCCCTTCGGGCGTTGGAAGGAAGGCGCCGCCGCTTCGCCGCTGCGCTCCGGGCGGCTCCTCGCCGCTCGGGCGCTCCGCGCCGGTCGCTCGCTCCGATCCGCCCTGCGCTCCGCTTCGCCTATCGCCTGAACTCGGGCACAGCGAAAACCCAGGCCGGGGGCGCGGTCGTCGGGGGGGGCCACGGTGCGCACGGCCGAGCGCACAAAGCGCGCGGGGAAGGGGAACGCCCCGCCGCGAACGGCCCGGGGCGCGGCACCCGTATCGCCGTCGATCCACGCCGAACCGTCAGCCGGCGCGCCGTTGTAGCTGTCGTGCCAAGTATCCGCGCACCACTCCCAGACATTGCCCAGAAGGTCGTAGAAACCCCAAGGGTTTGCATCCCGCGTCTTGACCTGGCGGGTGCCGGCCTTGCTGTGATCGAACTGTTTCTGCTGCCAGCCAGAGCTATCCACTCCCTCGCTGAGGTCGTAGCCGAGCCCGCTATTGCCACCGTACCAAGCAATCGCGTGCAGGACGGGAGCATTGTGCTCGCCCTTGATGTCGAGATCGCCCGCCCAGGTTGCGGTGACCGTACCGGCTCGGGTCGCGTGTTCGAATTCCGCCTCGCTAGGGAGGCAAAGCTCCAGACCGGGAAGCCGCTGGTTCAGCCGGGCGATGAACTGCTGCGCCTGGTTGAAATCCACCCGTTCCACGGGCCGAAGCGGGTGCACGAAGCGGCTGGGGTTGTTGCCCATCACCCCCTGCCACAGCGCCTGGGTGCATGGGGTGTCGAACAGAAAATAGCCCTCGGCGAAAACCACTTCGTGCTGCGGGCCTTCGTCGTCGTCTCGCCCAACCTCGTCCTCCGGCGAGCCCATGGTGAAGCCGCCGGGCGGGACCCAGCGCAGGCGTTGGATGATGTTGGTGCCGGGGAGGGTGAAGTCGGCGTAGATGCCGTATTGGTCGCGGTCGAAGGCGGAGGACCAGGGGGGGCGGGGGATAGAGGGGCCGTCCGAGAGAACCCCGGTTGCTTCCATCCAGCCACCCGCCAGCCCATAAGCTAGGCCGGTGAAGGCGCCTAGGGTGACATCGGAGCGTCCGGTTAGGGGAGGTCGTTGAGGTTCGGAATCCCGGTCGGCATTGGCGAGCGGGTCGTTCGACCTGTCGTGTTCCTTTCTGAACGCTTCGTTCTGCGCGACGACATTCGCCAACGCGGCGCGCAAATCATCAGAGTCACCCGCCACCAGTCGCAATGCATGTGCCTCGCCCTTTGCGAGCAATGCACCTAAATTCTTGATGAGGTCGGATCGCGTTGCGTAGTCCGAAGCAACCGCACCCGACAGGAAACCGGCTATGACGGTGCTGGCCGCATAGAACAGACGCCGGGCTGTGGCGACGCCGCGGTACCCGGCTTTCTCGCCCAACACGCCGGGACGCTCGGCTGCCTCCAGCGGCGCACTGGCCCGCGCGGCATCTTCCGGTGAAAGCGCATCGGTCTGCGCCGATATGGCCAGGAAGACGCTGGCGTCATGGAGCACCGCACGGGTTGGTTCGTACAGTTCGGGACGGGTCAGAAAGTCACGTCTGGCGGAATCCCACGCCAAGACACTGGGGAAGGTTCGAAGCCAGGGTGCGGCGGTTGAAAGGTAGTCAACGATCGCCCGGCGAATATCCGGGTCCAACGGCGCGTCGTTCGCGGCGGGACTTCCGCCGATTGCGTCGTCCTGGCTGATATAGGTGCCCAAGGATACTGTGTGATCGTAGAGGTTCACGAGAACATCGGGTATTTGGCCGGTAGGATGGTCGGATGCGGATAATGCGCGCTCGGCGGTGCGGCGCAGGAAACGCCAGGCACGTTGGTTGTCCAGACGGGTGCCGACGATGTCGACCAGGTCGTGTAGCTTTTCCGTGACGGTGGCATGTCGGCGGGCGATGGCGGGGTCTGCCGCCGCCTCTGCATCGTCGGCGGCGCCGGTCTTGATCGCAAGACGCGGGCCATCCTCCACGAAATCAAGGGCGTCGTTCTCGCGTGGCGCCGCCTCGATGATCCGTTGATCCTCGCGAAGGCGGGCCTTGTCGTAAGCGTCGCGCAATGCCTTTCTGTTGGTATCTTCAGCGTCATTGCGACGCAGACCGAACAGCACCGTCAAGATTTTCTCGATCGCGTTCGGGTGCGGCAGTGCCTTGCCCTTGCGCCAGTTGCTAACGCTGTTTGGCGCTGAGCCGCCACCATCACTGCTGCGGCCTTTGATGCGGCCAGCAAATTCCTCGTTGGTCCAGGGCTTGCCTGTGGCCTGCGTGGGCCGCTGGCCGGCGCGCAGATGCGCATCCAGCAAGGCGCCGAACGCTGCGAAGAGCGCCTTAGCGGCGGGTTTGCGGGGCATTGCGGTTCGTTGCGGGTGACGGGGTGGGCATTGCGGGGAGTATGGCAATGAATGCGGGCCGGTTCCACAACGGGAAAGCACCGGTCATGTCATTCTTCCTTTCTGCTGTCGGCGGGTTCTGGCCCGCGTTGGTGGTCCTTGCCGTGATGCTGGCGCCGGCTGCGTATCTTGCGCTGGGCGTGCTCGACCTGCGAGAGGGCATTGTGGCGTGGCGGGCGTGCCGTCCGTGAGCGGGGAAGTTGGTCAAGGCGGTTTGCCATGCGGTGCTGTTCCTCAAGCTGTTGCTGATGTGAGGGGGCGTGGTGACGGGGTGGTTGAGATTATATTGCGTAAACGGAACATTTTGGTGATGTTTGGGCGAGTCCGGTGGGGGGCTTGTGACGGATGGGACGAGGTGTGGGGGGAGGGGCGCGCGCGCGGGATCGGGGTGGGCGGGATGGTGGGGGTGGCGCGGTGGTGGGGGAATGGCTGGGGGTGCGCCGGGCGGGGATTGGCTGGGGGGTGGCCATGGGGGCGCGGGTGTGTGGGCGCGGTTGGGCGCGATGGGGGGTGGGGGTGGATGGGTGGTGGGGAATGCCAGCTACGGCAGCAATTGGGCCATGCGATATGAAGCACAGCTTCGGCGCATGGGGAGGAAAGCGTGGGTCCTTCGCGTGGCTCAGGATGCCGGTGGGTGGGGCGAGTTCTCGGGACGAGTCAGACATTTCGTCGGTTGGTATGAGGGGCTGATGCGCTTTGGCGCGGGTGACGGGGGCGGGCAGGGTGCCGGCCTGCCAGAGGGCGAGGATCTGCTCCAGGCGGCTGAAGATGCGGGCGAGGCAGGCCATGATGAGGGTGTGGATGGGGTCCAAAATCCGGGCGCTGTTCTCCGGCCGGGCCCGCGCGATATCGCGCAGGCCGGCGAGCTGTTCGCTCAAGGAGGATGGTTGATTCTCCATGCGGCGTATATTAACTAACTGACCGTCGGATGTCAAGGAAAAATTACGGTTTCCGGAAAATTTTTTATGGCGGCAAGGCAGAGGGTAGAGTCTTTTTTTTGTGAACAAAAAGAAGCAAAAAAACTTTATCCGTTGGGGCGGGGCCAGGCGATTGAATGCTGGGTAGAAGGCGCGGGTCCTTCGTTTCACGCGGGATGACGAGTGGGGGGGAGGAAAGAGCCCCCCTCCGGCTCCCCCCGCCCAAGCGCGAGGGGAGAGAAGATTCTTAGTGGATGAAGTTTTTTTGCTTCTTTTTGTTCACAAAAAGAAGATTCTTATGCTTCGCAGCCATTTTCGCGCAGCAGTTCGACCACCGCTTCGGGCGGCACGTCGCGCTTGGTGAAGGCTTGGCCGATGCCGTGGACGAGGACGAAGGCCAACTGCCCGTCGCGCATTTTCTTGTCTTTGCGCATGTGGGCGATGAGGCGCGCGGTCGAGAGGCGGCGGTTGAGCTGGGACAATTCCGCGGGCAGGCCGATGGTGTCGAGATGGGCGATGACGCGGTCGGCTTCGGCTTGGGGGCAGAGGCCGAGTTTGGCGGAGAGGCGGAAGGCCAGGCCGATGCCGGTGGCCACCGCTTCGCCGTGCAGGATGGTGCCGTAGCCGAGTTCGGCTTCGAGCGCGTGGCCGAAGGTGTGGCCGAGGTTCAGGAGGGCGCGGCCGTCATTGGGTTTTTCCTCACGTTCGTCGTCGCCGACGACCATGGCCTTGAAGGCGCAGGCGCGCAGCACGGCTTCGGCCTGGGCGGCGCGGTTGCCGGCGATAACGGCCGCACCGTTGGTTTCGCACCAGTCGAAGAAGGCGGCGTCGCCGACCAGGCCGGCCTTGGCGATTTCGGCGTATCCGGCGCGGAGTTCGCGGGGCGGGAGGGTGGCGAGGGCTGCGGTATCGGCCAGGACCATGCGGGGCTGGTGGAAGGCGCCGAGGAGGTTCTTGCCCTGGGTTGTGTTGATGCCGGTCTTGCCGCCGACGGAGCTGTCGACCTGGGCCAGCAGGGTGGTGGGGATTTGCACGAAGGGCAGGCCGCGCAGGGCGGAGGCGGCGACGAAGCCGGCGAGGTCGCCGACGACGCCGCCGCCCAGGGCGATGATGGCGGTGCGGCGTTCGATGCCCCAGTCCAGGACCTGGTTTACGACCTGGCCGTAGGTTTGCAGGGTTTTCGAGGTTTCGCCGGGGGCGACGGTGATGGTGGTGTGGATAAAGCCGGTGGCGTCCAGGCTGGCTTGCAGGGCGGGCAGGTGCAGGGCCGCGACGGTGTGGTCGGTGATGATGACGGCGCGTTTTTGCGGCAGGACGGGGGCGAGGAGGGCGCCGGCGCGGGCGATCAGGCCTTCGCCGACGACGACATCGTAGCTGGCCTGGGACAGGGCGAGGGAGAGGCGGCGGGGTGGCGCCCAGGCGGTCAGGGCGTCGAGCACGGTTGCGGTGGTGTGGTCGGGGCTGTCGTCGCTGCAATCGACGGCGATGTCGGCTTCGGCGTAGACCGGGTAGCGCTGGGCCATCAGTTTGGCGAGGATTTCGGCGGGGTCGCCGGCGTTGAGCAGGGGGCGGTGGGTGCGGCCGGCGACGCGGCGGAGCAGGATCGGCAGGGAGGCGCGCATCCAGATGCTGACGGCGTCGTGGCGGATGGCGGCGCGGGTTTCGGGGTCCATGAAGGCGCCGCCGCCGGTGGCCAGGACGAGGGGGTCGCCGGCCAGGAGACGACGGATCACCCGGCGCTCACCGTCGCGGAAGGCGGCCTCGCCAAACCGGGAAAAAATTTCGGGGATGGAGCAGCCGGCGGCGGCTTCGATCTCGGTGTCGGCGTCGCGGAAGGGCAGGCCGAGGCGGGCGGCTAGGCGCTTGCCGATGGAGGTCTTGCCGGCGCCCATCAGGCCGACCAGGACGATGCTGCGTCCGGTGAGGGCTTGCGGGCCTGGTTCGGGCGCGTCGGCACCTTGTGCGGCGGCGAGCGATGGGGATGGCGGGGCGAAGCTTTCCGTCAGGGTGGTGTTGCGTGTCATGATGCCGGAGGCTAGCACAGCGCTGCGGGGCGAGGCCACGCGCCCTGCCCTTGCGTTGGCATTCTGACGGAGCCCTATGAGCCGCATTGTTCTCGCCGTCGTGCTGCTGTTGTTGCTGGTTGCCGGCGGTGGATTCCTGTTGCTGGGCGCCTTTCCGCCCGAGGCGAAAGTTCAATCGATTCAGAAGGTGCTGCCGAACGACCGGTTCCAGCGCAGCAATTGACCTCTTGAAGGCGGGGCGGGCGGGATGGACCGGCATATCGACGCATTCCTGGAGATGCTGGCCGCCGAGCGGGGGGCGGCGCGTAATACGCTGTTGGCTTATGGTGCCGATCTCGCGGATTTTGCCGGTTTTGCCGGGGCGCGCGGGTTTGGTTCCGCCGGGGCCGACGAGGCGGTGCTGCGTGCGTGGCTGGTGGCGCAGTCGACCGCCGGGATGTCGGCGCGGACGGCGGCGCGGCGGCTTTCGGCGGTGCGGCAGTTTTATCGTTTCCTGTTGCGCGAGGGAGTGCGCGAGGACGATCCGACGCAGCTGCTCGATTCGCCGCGGCTGCCGCCGGGGCTGCCGAAGTTTCTCAGCGAGGCCGAGGTGGATGCTTTGCTGGCGGCGACGGCGAAGCTGAGGCCGGCGCAGGGGCGGCGGGCGGCGGCGGCGCTGGAGATCCTGTATGCGACCGGGCTGCGGGTGTCCGAGCTGTTGGGGCTGCCGCGCGGGGCGCTTTCGGCGGACCGGCAGATGCTGATGGTGCGGGGCAAGGGCGGGAAGGAACGGGTGGTGCCGTTATCCGCGGCGGCGCGGGTGGCGGCGGCGGCGCTGGTGGCGGGGCGGGAGAAGCCGGGTGATTCGCGCTGGCTGTTTCCCGGTCGTGATCCCGGCCAGGCGATGACGCGGCAGGGCTTTGCGCTGTTGGTGAAGCAGGTGGCGCTGGCGGGCGGGCTCGATCCGGCCAGGGTCAGCCCGCATGTGCTGCGGCACTCGTTTGCCAGCCATATGCTGGCGCGCGGGGCCGATCTGCGCAGTTTGCAGACACTGTTGGGTCATGCCGATATCGCCACGACGCAGATTTATACGCATGTGCTGGCCGAGCGGTTGCAGCGGCTGGTGGCCGAGCATCATCCGCTGGCGCGGGAATGAGCGACGGCTTGCCGCCGGCGCAAAGCTGGACCAACCGGCCGCGCGTGCTGCTGGGCCTCGGCCTGTTCTGGGCTGGCGAGGCGGCACTGGGGCTGGGGCTGGGCGTCGTCATGGTGATCGAGGGCCAGGGGATGCCGCGCTGGATGCTGGCGGTGGCGTTGTTCTTTGCCGCGTTCCTGGCCGCTGTCGGGTTGCGTTTATCGGTCTGGTGCCTGGGCCAGCTTGGCGTTGCCGGCACGGTGTTGGCGATTGGTCCCGCGGGCTATTTCGACCGCCGGCTGTGCCCGCGGACCATCCCGTGGGAAGCGGTTTCGCGCGTCGACATTTATTATGCCAAGGGGGTCCAGGTGATGTTCGACCTGGCGGGGCCGGCGAATGCCCGGATGCGCCGCTTTCCCCGCGCGCTGGCCCGGTTGAACCGCGCGGCCGGGCTGCCGGGCTACAGCGTTTCGCTGATGGGCACCGACGCCGATGCCGTGGCGGTGGCCAAGGCGATGCATGGCTGGCACGCCGCCGCCCGGGCCAGAGCCTCGGCGGCAGGGGCTGACCCGGCGTGACGCAGGTGCTACACGCGCCGGTCATGCGCCATTTTCTGGACTTCGAGAAACCGATCGCCGAGCTGGAAGGCAAGATCGAGGAGCTGCGGCGGATGGCCGGCGGCGATTCGATCAACGTTGCCGATGAGATCGCGCGGCTGGCCGACAAGGCCGACCGGCAGTTGCGGGCGACCTATGCCAAGCTGACCGCCTGGCAGAAAACGCAGGTTGCGCGGCATCCGCAGCGGCCGAAGGCGAGCGACTATGTGCGGGCGCTGATCACCGATTTCACCCCGCTGGCCGGCGACCGGGCGTTTGCCGACGATGCCGCGGTAATTGGCGGGCTGGGGCGGTTCGAGGGGCGGGCAGTGGTGGTTCTGGGGACCGAGAAGGGGTCGGACACCGAAAGCCGGGTGGCGCATAATTTCGGCATGGCGCGGCCCGAGGGCTATCGCAAGGCGCGGCGGCTGTTCGAGCTGGCGGGGCGGTTCGGGCTGCCGGTGCTGAGCTTTGTCGATACGTCTGGCGCGTTTCCGGGGATCGAGGCCGAGGCGCGCGGGCAGGCGGAGGCGATCGCGCGGTCAATCGAGGCGTGCCTGGAGGCGCCGGTGCCGGTGGTGGCGACGATCATCGGCGAGGGCGGCTCCGGGGGGGCGGTGGCGCTGGCGGCCGGGGACGTGATCCTGATGCTGGAGCATTCGGTTTATGCGGTGATCTCGCCGGAGGGGTGTGCGGCGATCCTGTGGAAGGATGCGGCGCAGGCGCCGGCGGCGGCCGAGGCGCTGAAGCTGACGGCGGAGGATCTCAAGCGGCTGGCGCTGATCGATGTGGTGGTGCCGGAGCCGCTGGGGGGGGCGCACCGGGCGCCGGAGGAGGCGATGGCGTCGGTTCGCACGGCGCTGGCCCGCGCGCTGGCGCCGTTGGTCGGCCTCGACGGGGCGACGCTGCGCAGCCGGCGCCGCGACAAGTTCCTGGGCATGGGCCGTGAGGCACTGAGCTAATGGATGAAAGTTTTTTGGTTCTTTTTTTCAAAAAAGAAAGCGCTTCTTTTTGAAAAAAGAAGCAAAAACTTTCACCCATTTTAGGGGGTGAGGTTGCGCGGGCTTTCCCTCTTGCTTGGGGTTTGCGGGGCGGTTGCGGCGCTGTTGGGGTGGCAGGTGCTGGTGGGGTATTTGCCGCCTGACCCCGCGGGGTCGAGCATGGCGGTGCGGCTGGGGCAGGGGTGTGCGGCGCTGTTGCCGGGGGCGGCGGTGCTGGCGCTGATGGTGCTGGGGCAGATGGCGCTGCGGTTTGCGGCGGGGATTGCCGATCCGATGGCGGGGCGGGAGACGCGCTGGCTGCTGGTCAACCAGCGGGTCATCAGCAATACCGTCGAGCAGTTCGTGATCTTTGTGCCGGCTTTGTTGGCGCTGTCGGCCGGGATCACCGGCGCGCGGATGGGCGAGGTCACCGCGCTGGGGGTGGTTTTTGCCGCGGCGCGGCTGGTGTTCTGGGTTGGGTATCTGATTGCGCCGATCGGGCGGGCGGTGGGCATGGCGGCAACCCTGGTGGTCACGCTGTCCGCCCTCGGCGCCGCCGCCTGGTTCTGGGTGCATTGATGGCGCCAACGCCGCCGCCCTCGCCTTGCCTGCCGTCATCGGTCAAGGCGTCCGCCGGCTGGCATCAATTCGCGTCCGCGGCCCGAAGAACCCGCACGCCGAGGGCTGGCATTCGCGGCCGGCTTCGATGCCGCCGCCACAAGCCTGTCCGTGGCGAGGATGGCAGGTGAATGTCGGGAAACTTTACACCTCCGGCGATCAACTGCCATCGCGCCAGCGAACCGGTGCGGCAATTTGACAGGAATTTAATCAAAATTGAACTTTGCGCCGCGTATCGCAGGATTGCTTTTTTTGGTAACTGCTCACCTACCCCCCTCCCGCCGAAGGCTATGGCCGACTTTGGACCAATCGGCGACCTCTGGGGCTGCCAAGGTCGACCACAAGCGCCAGAATCCAGCTACTTTGGCTGTCTGCGAGGGGGGTAGGTGAGCAGTTACTTTTTTTTCCGACGTTTCCGGGCGAGGCACCCTCGCGTTCGGCACCCAAATGCACTCCGGTGCGCACGGTGAGTCGGGAAAATTTACACCTCTGGATTTTGCGTCGGCTGCCTGTGCCGGCAAGACCGGGAAATCGCTTGAAATCATTACTGAATTACATGTGCTCTGGACGTGGCACGGAGCTTGCTACACCGTCACTACGATCAACACACTACGACCAACCGAACATCTTTGTTCCGATGCCCGTGCCATTCAAATAAGGGGAGAACTGCCATGCGGTTACGTTCAGGCCTTGTTGTCGCTGCGATGGCTGCCGCTGTGCTGGCCACCGGCCAGGCCGCGCACGCCCAGGCCGTCATCACCAACGGCGCCGGCATCTTCGGCGGCTTCCTGAAGGAAGGCCAGATGGGGTTTTCCGACGCCACGCTGTTCAGCCTGAATGCCGGCCCGATCGGCATCGCGGTGCAGGCCGACCTGACCGCCTTCGGCCGCGGCACCGGCCTGTTCGACGCCACCACGCCGGGCTGCATCTGCGAGGGCTGGGGCATTTCCGCCGGCGCGCTGGGCGGCGGCTGGAACCAGGCTATCGGCCCTAACACCGGCCTCACCTGGGTGAGCCAGGCCACCGATTACTCCGCTGGCATTGCCGGCAGCTTCTTCAACACCACCAGCACGCTCAACGGCAGCACGCTGTCGGCCACGCACGCGATCGGCGCATCGGCCAGCCCCGCGCTGCTCCAGGCGCGCGTCACCCTGACCAACACCGGCGGCTCCGCGCTGACCGACGTGCGCTACCGCCGGGTGATGGACTGGGACGTGCCGCCCGGCGAGTTCAGTGAACTGGTGACGATCCAGGGTTGGCCGGCCACCGCGCTCGAGGCCTCGTCGTCCGATGGCTTTGCCAGTGCCAATCCGCTCGCTGCGATAGGTTCCATCGATCCGGACTGCTTGAACCAGAACTGCACCCGCGAGGGCCCGGCGGACCACGGTGCCAACTTCAACTTCAACTTCGGTGGCTTGGCGGCTGCCGGGGTGGTTGAGTTCGACATCTTCTACGGCGCCGCCTTCAGCACCGCCGCTGCCCTCGCCGCACTCGGCACCGTCGGCGCCGAGGTCTACTCCCTCGGCCAGTTGGGCTCCGGTGACGTGGCCGGCGGCCCGATCACCTACATCTTCGCCTTCAAGGGCGTCGGTGGCACGGCGATCGAAGTGCCCGAGCCCGCCTCGTTGCTGCTGCTCAGCACCGGTCTCGCGGGCCTCGGGCTGGTGGCTCGCCGCCGCCGCCGCCACGCCTGAGCCTGGCCCCGGGCGGCAGATATGCGACCGTAATGGACAGCCCGGTCTGATCCGCCAGCGCTTGCAATTCGCTCTTTCACAATCGCACCCGCGATCCGTTGCTGCCGCCGCAATCCGCAGTGATCAGCTGTTTTGACTCATACCAGCCCGCATTGATGTTGACCCATAAAGAATGGATCAGCGCGGGCCGGCATGAGTCTTTGCTTTGCGCGCGGCCACCGGCCAGCCCCGCGCGCGATACCAACCCGCGGAATGGCCAGAAGGGTCGGCCATTCCGCGGGTTGGTATCAGGCCCTAAGCCGCTTTCCTGTACGTCTTCGGTATCCCCGCCCGCGGCAACTGCCCATGCAGCGGCTCATCCGGCAGCCCCTCATGCAGGATCGCCCGCGCCCCAAGCAGCTTCTCCAAATCCACCCCGGTCGAAAACCCCAGGCTTTCCAACAGGAACACCAGGTCCTCGGTGACGATATTGCCCGATGCCCCCGGCGCGAACGGGCACCCGCCCAGCCCGGCCAGCGCGCTGTCGAATTTGCGGATGCCTTCCTCCAGCCCGGCCAGCGCATTGGCCAGCCCGAGCCCCATCGTGTCATGCAGGTGCAAGCCATGCAGCACCGGCCCCACGGCCGCCCGCACCGCGCGCACCTTGGCGCGGATGTCGGACGGATTGCCGTAGCCGACGGTATCGGCCAGCGAGATCGCGTCGGCCCCGGTTGCCGCCACGCCCTCGGCGATGCGCACCACATCGTCCACCGGCACCACCCCGTCGAACGAGCAGCCGAACGCGGTGGACAACGCCACCTCCACTTCAACGCGCCGCTCCTGCGTCCGCACCCAGGCCACCATCCGCCCGATCTCGGCGATCTGCTCCTCCGGCGTCTTGTTCAGGTTGGCGCGGCTATGCCCCATCGTCACCGACATCGGCACCGAAATGCGCATCGCCCCGGCCTCCATCGCCGCCTGCACCCCGCGCAGATTGGGCGCCAGGCCGACCACGATGACATTGGGTAAAAGCACCGCCCGGCGCACGATCTCCGGCGTATCGGCCATCTGCGGAATGAGCTTGGGCGAGACGAAACTGCCCACCTCGATCTGCGGCAGCCCGGCCGCCGCCATCGCCGCGATCCAGCGCGTCTTGACCGCCGTCGGCATCCGTCCCTTGGCAATCTGGAGCCCGTCGCGCGGCCCCACTTCGCAAATGGTCACCGTCTCCACCATGGCGCAACCCTCCTGAATACTCATCTGAAACTGACGCTCCCGCGCGGGTGAAACTGACGCTCCCGCGCGGGGTTCGCAAGACAACATCGACCTGTGCCATTGTTGCGCTGCAACGAGCCCCTTCCGAGGTCAGATCTGATGCCGACGTGCCGCGCTTTCGCGCTGACTCTCGCTGTTGCCTTCGCGGCGGCCCCGGCCCACGCCCAGATGGGTCCGCCCGGCCCGCCAACCGTCGGCGTGATCGCCGCCACCAAGCGCCCGGTCACCGAAAGCAGCGAGTTCGCCGGCCGCATCCAGGCCGCTCACCGTGTCGACGTCGCCGCCCGCGTCACCGCCTTCATCGCCGAGCGCCTGTTCACCGAGGGCGGCGAGGTGGCCCAGGGCGACCTCCTCTTCCGCCTCGACCGCGGCACCTTCGAGGCCGAGCTGGCTGCCCGCGAAGCCGCTGTCGCCCAGACCACCGCCCTGCTGCGCAACGCCACCATCACCCTGAACCGCGCCCGCGCCCTGATCGGCTCCGGCGCCGGCCGCGTCTCCTCGGTCGACGACGCCGCCGCCCAGCAGGCCAGCCTCACCGCCCAGCTCCAGGCCGCCGAGGCCCAAGCCCAGGCCGCCCGCATCAACCTCGACTACACCGAAATCCGCGCCGCGATCGCCGGAAAAGTCGGCCGCGCCAGCCTCTCCGCCGGCAACGTCGTCACCCCCGCCTCCGGCACCCTGGTTGCCATCGTCAGCCAGGATCCGATGTACGTGACCTTCCCGGTCTCGGTCCGCGCCGCCCTGGAACTGCGCAACCGCTACGCCGACCGCGGCGGTTTCACCGCCGTGCAAATCCGCCTGCGCCTCCCCGACGGCCGCATGTACAGCCAAACCGGCAAGCTCGACTACGCCGACCCCTCGGTCGCCGCCAACACCGACAGCCTGACCCTGCGCGCCACCATCCCCAACCCAATCCGGATCGGTGCCAAACCCGGCGAACCCGGCAACCGCGACCTGCTCGACGGCGCCTTCGTCACCGTCTTCGTCGAGGGCATCCAGCCGATCCAGACCCTCGCCATCCCCCGCGTCGCCGTGCTGTCGGACCAGCAAGGCAACTTCGTCTACATCGTCGACGCCGAGAAAAAAATTCAGACCCGCCGCGTCACCCTCGGCCAGTCCACCCCATCCCTCGCCGCCATCGCCTCCGGCCTGCAAGACGGCGACACCGTGGTCGTTGACGGCCTGCAACGCATCCGCCCCGGCGCGGTGGTAAACCCCGTCCCCTTCGGCGCCCCCCCAGCCCCCGCCCCCGCCGCCGCGCCAAAAGGCTGATCCCATGCTCTCGGCCATCTTCGTCGACCGCCCGCGCCTGGCGGTCGTCATCGCCATCATCACCACCCTCGCCGGCCTGATCGCCTGGACCCGCATCCCGGTCGCCCAGTTCCCCGACATCGTCCCCCCCCAGGTCCAGGTCACCACTCGCTTCCCCGGCGCCTCGGCCGCCGTCGTCGAATCCACCGTCGCCCAGCCGCTCGAAGCCGCCATCAACGGCGTCGACAAGATGCTCTACATGAAATCCAACAGCGCCAATGACGGCAGCTATTCCCTCACCATCAGCTTCGACCTCGGCACCGCGCCGGACATCAACACCGTCAACGTCAACAACCGCGTCCAGGCCGCCCTGTCCCGCATGCCCGCCGAGGTCCAGCGCCAGGGCGTCACCGTCACCAAGCGAAGCTCCGCCATCCTGGAATTCGTCCAGTTCTATGCCGAAGACCCCGCCCTCACCCCGCTCTTCGTCTCCAACTACGTCACCATCAACGTCATCGACGCCATCGCCCGCGTCCCCGGCGTCGGCCAGGCCTTCATGTTCGGCGCGCTGGACTACTCCATGCGCATCTGGTTCCAAACCGCCCGCCTGGTCGATCTCGGCCTCGCCCCGTCCGACATCATCGCCGCCCTGCAAACCCAGAATGTCCAGGGCGCCGTCGGCCGCATCGGCGCCAAGCCCACCCTGGACGGCAACGCCATCCAGATGAACCTCCAAGCCAGCGGCCGCCGCGCCACCGCCGAGGAATTCGCCCGCATCGTCGTGCGCGCCAACCCCGACGGCTCGGTCCTGCGCATCGGCGACGTCGCCCGCGTCGAACTCGGCCCGGCTGGCCAGGACACCGAAAGCCGCCTCAACGGCCAGCCCGCCGTCTCCATCGGCATCTACCTCGCCCCCGGCGCCAACGCCGTCGAAACCTCCGCCCGCGTCAGC
>JANXSA010000405.1 GCA_025352915.1 Rhodospirillales bacterium
CAGGGTGCGGCGGCGGTCGGTGATCTCGACGCCCTCCTTGGCCTCGACCATCTGGTGCAGCCCGCGCTCCCAGGAGCGGTCGGGCATGATCCGCCCGGTGAACTCGTCGACGATCTGCACACGGCCGTCGGCGATGACGTATTGCGCGCCGCGCTGGTACCATTGCCGGGCGGACAAGGCTTGCTCGGCCAGTTCTTCTCGCGCGCGTCGAATGGCCCACAGCCCGCCGCGCCCCTCCGCGATGGCTGCCAAATGCTGCCTGCCGCGCGGGGTCAAATGCAGCGAGCGCTCGGCGGGGATCAACCGGTAGTCGCGCCCGACTTGCAACGCCGCGACCAGTTCAAGCGCCTCGGCATACAGGGCGGGTTCCTCAGCCTTGCCATCGCCGCCGGAGAGAATCAGCGGCGTGCGGGCCTCGTCGATCAACACGCTGTCGGCCTCGTCGACGATTGCCACATGCAGGCCGCGCAGCAGCAACGGCGCCGGCGTCCCGCCCATCAGCCCATCGACCAGCAACCGCCCGCGTGACCGGCGCGCGCCGAGCGCCATGCGGTCGCGCAGATAGTCGAACACCAAATCCTTGTTGGTGCAGTAGGTGACATCGGCGGCATAGGCGGCACGATGGCCCTCGGGCGGATCATCCAGCACCACCAGCCCGGTGCTGATGCCAAGGGCTGCGTGCACCGGCCGCAACTGCGCCTCGTCGCGGGCGGCGAGGTAGTCATTGACCGTCACCACATGCACCGGCCGGCCGGCCAGGGCGAAGGCGACGCTGGGCAAAAGCGCCGTGATGGTCTTGCCCTCGCCGGTCTCCATCTCCGCCAGCGCGCCGCCGAGCATCGCCGCACCGCCCATCAGCTGGACGCCGTGATGGCGCAGGCCGAGCACCCGGCGGCTGGCCTCGCGTGCCAGGGCGAAGGCTTCGGCGGCGAGTTCCGGACGCATGCCCTGGCGCACCAGCGGCGCCCGCAAGGCATCGGCACGCTCGCGCAGGGCGGTATCGTCGAGGTCGGCGAGGGACGGCCCCAAATCCTCCACCCGAGCGGCGAAACGCCGCAGCCGGGCCCGCTCCCACGGCCCCAGGGCGCGCCGGCCGATGGCGGTCCAGCCGGCGGTCAGTGCCGCGTCGATGCGGTTCCATTTCGGGTCCGGCCGCTCGGGATAGGGCGTGCCGGCCGCGAACGCCGCCTCGCGCGTGCGGGCAGCGATCCTCACGCCTGCAACCGCGATAGCAGCAATTGCCGCACCCGTCGCCAGAGCTGTCCGCCGAGCGGTTCCCATTCATGCTCGAAGCGCACATGCGCCCGCCCCCCGAAGGCATCGACCGGCGCGCCGGGGGCGAGTTCGATATCGACCTGGAACACCCGCTCCAGCGTCCTGATCCCATTGGGGTCGCGCGGATGGATGGCGAAGGGGCCGCCGCCGGTGGTGGCCAGCGCCTTGCTCGGCAACTCGTCGCGCCCGCTCGGCACTTCGCGGACCAGCCGGGCCGGCACCGCCTGGTCGAGATGGCCGGCCAGCTTGACCGCCACCGAGCGCAGGCTGCTGCGCACCAGGTCGATGTCGTCCTGGGGGATCGCGGCGCGGATGATGCGCGGGCCTTCGGCCGGCAGGGCGTAGCCGATCACCTCGCCCTCGCGCAGATAGCGGCCGGGCAGGTCGCGCGGTCGGGTGACCGCCAGCACGCCGTCGGCAGCACTATGGGCGATCAGCCCGGCCTCCCGCCGTTGTTCATGCGCCAGTTCGGCGCGGGCCTGGGCCAGTTCGGTCTCGGTGATCGCGGCCTCGACGCGGTTGCTGAACCGCTCGGAGGGCAGGCGTGCTTCCAACTCGGCGACCCGGCCCGCGATCCGCGCCAGGCGTGCGCGCAGGAACGGGTCCTCGCTTTCGCTGACGGCATCGCCCACCGACAGCAGCGTGCCCGGCGTGGCCAGCAACCGCGTCACCACCCCGTCGGCGCGCGCCCGCACGATCGCCGCTTCCGGCAGCCACACGACACCCTGGGCGACCGTATGCAGCGGCGCCGGCACCATCAGCAAAAGTGCCGCGAGCGCCGCGATGGTGCCGAAGGTGATCGCGACGGCACGGGCGCGGTGGCGGCGCAACCGCGGGCTGGCGACCACGTGCTTCAGTGCCTTGCCCACTGGCAGCAGCACGCCGGTGACCAGCGTCCAGGCCGCCAGGATCACGCCGAGGGTGAAATACTCGCTGGCCAGGAACAGCGCGATGCCGATCATCACCAGCTGGCGATAAATGAAGGCGGCCGGGGCGTAGAACAGGAACCACGCGCGCTCGCCGGGGCCGTCGGGATGGGCCTGGGTTGGCGGGGTGGCGAACAGATGGGTTTCGATCAGCTGGCCCCAGTATTGCGTCGCGCGGCGGGCCAGGTTGGGGATCTCGATCAGGTCGGACAGGATATAGTAGCCGTCATAGCGCAGCAGCGGATTGGCGTTGAACAGCAGCGTGGTGATGCCGGCGGCGAGCATCACGTTGAACGCGACAGCTCGGGCGAAGCCGGGCTCGATCGCCACCCAGACAAAGGCGGCGATGGCGGCGATGCCCAGCTCGACCATCATGCCGGCGGCCCCCACGGCGATGCGATCCCAGCGCGAGCGGAAGCCGGAGGAGGCGGAGGCGTCGACATACGGCAGCGGCAGCAGCACCAGGAACATCAGCCCCATGTCGTGCACCGCGCCGCCACGCCTTCGCACTGCAAAACCGTGGCCGAGTTCGTGCAAGAACTTGATCCCCGGCAACAGCACCAGCAGCAGTGCTATATTGCCCTCGGCCAGCACCCGGTCGCCGAGATTGGCGGTCAGTTCCGGCCAGTGTTGCAGCACCAGTACCAGCGCCGGCCCGATCAGCGCCAGCCACAGCACCAGCCCCCAGCGCCCGAATAGCCAGCCCACGAGTGGCAGCAGCCGGGTCAGGAAACGGTCCGGGTTCCACAGCCGCAGGCGCAGCGCCATCGGGTTGAGGAAGCTTTGCAACATCCGCTGCCGCGCCTGCTTCTCGTGACGCTCGAACAATTCGGCGGTGTCGGGCGGGGCATCGCCCTGCAACAGGTCGGCGGCATGCAACTGGCCCAACAGCGAGATCACCTGGTCCTGGCCGAGTGCCGCCTCGCCCTGGCGCGCCGAGATTTCGGTCCAGACCTCGTCGACCGTGCGGGTGCCGTCCATCGCCGCCACCAGCGCCCAGGCCGGCGGGGCGAGGCGGTGGACCTTGCCCGACATCGCGTCGGTGATCACGTACCACGGCGCGCCGCGATAGCGATGCAGCCGCACCAGCGCATGTTCGCGCAGCCGCAGGCGCAGGTGCCGCACCCGGTACCACGAGGCCGACAGGAAGGGCTCGGCCTCGGCCATGGGTCAGGGCAGCCAGTGCCAGACGAACAGCCGCAGCCAGTCCATTGCCGAATGGGTCCAGATCCACAGCAGCCGGCGCAGCCCGGTCTCGATCTTGGCGATGCCCTCCATGCCTGGCCGCAGCGCCCGCGCATGTTCGGGATCGACGCGCGCCTCGACGCGGAAGAAGTTGCGGCCATCCTCGGCCACCGCCACCGGGGTGACCCGCTCGACCACCACCGCCAGCCGCGTCGTCGGCATGCTGGCCAGTGCGACCAGCCCGCGCTGACCCGCGGCGAGGAACTGCACCTCGCGCTCATCGGCCTGGACCACCAGGCGCCAGGCATCCAGCGGCGCCAGCTCGAACAGCAACTTTCCCCGTTCGATCGGCGAGCCGAGCATCTGGCGCAGATCGCCGCTGACCACGACAGCATCGAACGGGGCGAGGATGCGGCTGCGGGCGAGTTTTTCCTCGGCCAGGCTCAGCTCAGCCTCGGCCC
>JANXSA010000428.1 GCA_025352915.1 Rhodospirillales bacterium
GTAATCCTCCGCCAGCCGCTCCGCCGCCACACCCACGAAGCGCACTCGCCCGGCCGCCAGGTCCGCGCGCCCGCCGAAATAATCGTGCAGCACCCCATCCGCGCCCATGCTCATCGCATTGATGGTGAAATCCCGCCGCGCCGCATCCGCCCGCCAATCCCCGGTAAACGCCACCACCGCATGCCGCCCATCGGTCGCCACATCCCGCCGCAGCGTCGTGATCTCAAACCCAAGATGCCGCGCCACCGCCGTCACCGTCCCATGCGCCAACCCTGTCGGCACCGCCTTCAACCCCGCCCCCCGCAAAGCCGCCATCACCACCTCCGGCGCATCCGGCGTCGCCAAATCGATATCCGCCACCCCTCGCCCCAACAACGCATCCCGAACACACCCCCCCACCATCCGCGCCCGCGGCACCGCCGCCAACACATCGCCCAACGCCGCATCGCTCAGAAATTCAGGCAAAGGATCAAACCGATACGCCGGCAAACTCAAGGTGCTGTCCGCCGCACCGAATGCCCGGGCACCATCCGCCCGTTCTCCACATGCGCCGGCACATACTCCAACCCCGGCGGCACCGCCTGGCTCAGCTCCAGCCAAGCCGCCGCCATCAACATGACCAGCATCGACCCCATCGTACCCCACAGCAATTCGCGCGTGAATCGCTTACCGCTCCACAGCCAAACCCCGTACGCCGCGAACGGCATCAGGAACAACAGTATCTCCAACACCCGCAACATCAGCTTTCGGTCCGCAACCGATGCGCCAGATGCACCAGCATCGCCGCCGTCGCCCCCCAGATGTAGTGGTCCGGATGCGGCCAGACCCAGAACTCCCGCCAAGCCCCCAGGAAATGCGACCGCCGCCGCTCCGGTGCGGCGGGGTCCAACACCACCGACAACGGCAGCGAAAAAACCGCCTCGACCTCATGCGGCGAAGGTATCAGCCCGAGATCGCCCAACTCCACCCCATCCGGCAACAACCCCAGCACCGGAATCACCCGATACCCCGTCCCGGTCACGTAATCCCCCAACCGCCCCAACAGCTCCACATGATGCCGGCCAAGCCCCACCTCCTCCTCGGCCTCCCGCAATGCGGCGTGCTCGGGACTGGCATCCTCGGGATCGATCCGCCCGCCCGGAAAACTCACCTGCCCGGCATGCTTGTTCAGATGCGCCGTCCGCTTGGTCAGCAACACCCCCGGCGTCGACCCCAATACCAGCGAAATCAGCACCGCCGCCGGCACCAACGGTCCATCGGCCAGATCCACCCCATCGCTACTGGCCAAGGCCGCACCGAACGACGGCGGGTCCGCCACCGCACGTGCCGGCCCCATCACAACGATCGGAGGCGGAATGGGCGCGCTCAAACGCGCCCGCAGAAGATCACGATTCACGAGGGCACCATATGCTCCGGGCACCACCATCGCCTAGCCGTCGTCCTCATCCCCAGTGGCATCCCCAGTGGCATCCATGGGAAGCTCGCCCAACGGGAAGAAGCACCCGCTGCTCCACACGCCGAGCACCGGCCGGCCATCGACCACGCACGGCTCGGCCAGGGCCACCAACTCGTAATACACTGCCCGCCCGATCCGCGCCTCCAGCGGAAACATCCCCAACCCGTCGCGCACATGCACATACGGCGTCGGTTCGCACGACACGACGTCAAAGGCGACGCGGATCGGATGCTTCGGCCCGGCGGTCACCACCTGATCGATATTGGTGCGAAAGGTCAGCACCTGGTCCACGCCCTCGCCCGCCCAGCCCAGTTCGACGGCCACGAACGGCGCATCCTCGACCACAATCACGCCGCGCTCGGCCGGTGTTTCCAACAGGAACTGCCCCTCGGCATCGCGCTTGAGCACCGAGGAAAACAGGCAGACCAGCTCCTTTCGCGCGATCACGCTGCCGCGGTAATCCCACGAGCCGTCGCGGCGGATCACAAACGGCAAGCTGCCATGGTCGAAAGCCCGGCGCGCCGGGGCGACCACACCACACGCCTTTCCTGGAATGAGCTCGTTCACGATGCATACCCCGGGACAGAGAATGCTTCCGCCCTGGGCACTGATATAGGTAGCATCCCCCAGTCTGTGAACGTCGCCGGCACGATTTCTGGCCAACATGGGCAAAGTGATCGCCATAGGGGTCGCAAGCCCACAAACGCTCACAATCTATTGGACGCCGACCAGGATGAGGTTCATGCCCGCCACCCCCACGCCGTTCCATCCCGCCTCACCTTCCGACAACCTCCTGGCCGAGATCGAAGCGCTCGGCCACAAGGTCGCCGCCGCCCGGACTCAGATCGGCCGCGCCATCTATGGCCAGCCCGAGGTGGTGGACCAAACCCTGATCACCTTGCTCTCCGGCGGCCATGTCCTGCTGGTCGGCGTCCCCGGCCTCGGCAAGTCCAAGCTGGTCGAAACCCTGGCCGTCGTCATGGGCCTGGCCTCCAAGCGCGTGCAGTTCACCCCCGACCTGATGCCCGCCGATATCCTCGGCTCCGAAGTCCTCGACGAAGGCGAAGACGGCCGCCGCCACTTCCGCTTCGTCCCCGGCCCGGTCTTCTGCCAACTCCTGATGGCCGACGAAATCAACCGCGCCTCGCCCAGAACCCAATCCGCCCTGCTCCAAGCCATGCAGGAACAGCGCGTCGCCATCGGCGGCGTGGAGCACATCCTGCCTCGCCCATTCCACGTCCTGGCGACCCAGAACCCGATCGAACAGGAAGGCACCTACCCCCTGCCGGAAGCCCAGCTCGACCGCTTCCTGCTGGAAATCCAGGTCACCTACCCCGACCTCGCTGCCGAACGCGCCATGCTGATCGCCACCACCGGTGCCGCCGAAGACAAACCCGTCCAGGCCCTGTCCGCCGAAGACCTGATGGCCGCCCAAGCCCTGATCCGCCGCGTCCCCGTCGGCGATACCGTGGTCGACGCCATCCTCAAACTGGTCCGCGGCGGCCGGCCGGAAACCTCCGACGACGAAACCATCCGCCGCCACGTCGCCTGGGGCCCCGGCCCCCGTGCCGCCCAAGCCCTGATGCTCGCCTGCCGCGCCCGCGCCCTGCTCGACAACCGCCTCGCCCCCTCCATCGATGACGTCGCCGCCCTCGCCCCCCCCGTGCTCCGCCACCGCATGGCGCTGAACTTCTCCGCCCGTGCCGACGGCCTCCACCTCGACACCGTCATCGCCCGCCTCGTGGAACGGCTTGGGTGAGTGGGGCCTCGGGGAAGCAAGGCCAGGGCTCTGCCCTGG
>JANXSA010000440.1 GCA_025352915.1 Rhodospirillales bacterium
TCGCGGCCGTCGCCGGCGAGGCCTACATCGACTGGATCGCGCGCGAGGTGGTGAAGCGCGCAGGTCTCGGCAACACCGCGCCGGACACGCCGGTCGGCGCCAAGGTGAAGACCAGCCGCGGCCATTCCTCGAAACTGGCGCTGGGCGAGCGGCTGGTGATCCCGGCCGACAACTGCACCGATGCCCTGGCCAGCGCCACCGGTTTTCTCTCAACTGCCGGCGACCTCGCCACCTTCTACGCCACGCTCGACCCGGCGGCGCCGAAGAGCATCCTGTCGGCAGCCAGCCGGCGCGAGATGACCCGCCGGCAGTGGCCGGTCGCCGACACGCCGGGCGAGCGCGCCTACGGGCTGGGGATTATCCATTCGCAGGTGGGCGATTGGCCGATCTACGGCCATTCCGGCGGCTTCCAGGGCGTGAAGACCCAAACCGCCACCATCCCGTCGCAAAAACTGACCATCTCGGTGCTGACCAACGCGGCCGACGGCAATCCGCAACTGCTGCTCGAGGGCGTGGTGCACATCCTGCGCGCCTTCGCCCAGCACGGCGCGCCGGCCAAGGCGGTGGCCGACTGGACCGAACGCTGGTGGTCGCTGTGGGACGCCATCGACCTGGTGCCGATGGGCAACCAGGTGATGATCGCCCAGCCTGGCCAGGCGAACCCGTTCGGCGACGTGCCGGAACTCGCGGTCACCGGGGCGGACAGCGCGCTGATCGGCAAGGCCGGTGGCTTCGGCAGCCATGGCGAGGCGGTGCACCGGACCCGTGGCCGCGGCGGCCGCGTGGTCTCGGTCACCTATGCCGGCGCCAAGCTGGTCGGCGAGGCGGCGATCATCCGCGAACTGCGCGCGCGCTACGCGGCGGCATGAGGGTGTTCGGCCGTTGGCGGTGCCCCATATAACAGGTTCCCGCAACATGGAGCGCCGAACCCATCGTGACCGCCCCCGTCCTGCTCTGGCTGCGCCGTGAACTGCGGCTGACCGACAACCCCGCCTTGCGCGCCGCCCTGGCGACCGGGCGCCCGGTGATCCCGGTCTTTGTGCTGGACGACGAAACCCCCGGCGCCTGGGCGCCCGGCGGGGCCAGCCGCTGGTGGCTGCACCACAGCCTCGCGGCCTTGGGCGCCGATCTGGTCAGGCTCGGCGCGCCCCTGGTGCTGCGCCGCGGGCGCCTCGACTTCGAGATTGCCCGCCTGGTCGCCGAGACCGGGGCGGTCGAGGTCCATGCCGGCACCCCCACCGAACCCTGGGCGCGCGCCGCCTATCGTACGGTGATCGACGCCATCGCACCGGTCAAACTGCGCTGCACGATGACCGCCCTGCTGCACCACCCCGACGAAATCCGCACCCAGGCCGGCACCCCCTATGGCGTGTTCACCCCGTTCGGCCGGGCGGTGCGCGCCCATGGCCCCATCGCCCTGCCGGAACCGGCGCCGGCCGATATCCCCGGCGGAGCGGCCGTCGCCTCGGATGACCTGGAGTCCTGGGGCCTGCTGCCGGCAGCACCGGACTGGGCCGGCGGCCTGCGCACCGCCTGGAGCCCAGGCGAGGCCGGCGCCCAGGCACGGCTGCGCGAATTCGTCGCCGAGGGCCTGGACCAGTACCGCGCCCGCCGCGACCTGCCGGGCACCGACGGCACCTCGCGCCTGTCGCCGTTTTTCGCCTGGGGCGAGATTTCCCCGCGCCAAGTCTGGCACAGCAGCGCCGCCTGCGAGAAATTCCGCGACGAGGTGCTGTGGCGCGAATTCGCCGCCCATCTGCTCTGGCACAACCCCACTTTGCCCGACGCCCCGCTGCGGGCGGAATTTGCCGCGATGCCGTGGCGCGACGACCAAGCCGGGCTGCGCGCCTGGCAGCGCGGCCAGACCGGCATCCCGATCGTCGATGCCGGCATGCGCCAGCTCTGGCACACCGGCTGGATGCACAACCGGGTGCGGATGATCGTGGCGAGCTTCCTGGTCAAGCACCTGATGCTGCCGTGGCAACTCGGGGAAGCCTGGTTCTGGGACACGCTGGTGGATGCCGACCTGGCGCAGAACGCCGCCTCCTGGCAATGGGTCGCCGGCAGCGGGGCCGACGCAGCGCCCTATTTCCGCGTCTTCAACCCGGTGCTCCAGGGCCGCAAATTCGACCCGGACGGCGCCTATGTCCGCCGCTATGTTCCTGAACTTGCGTTACTTCCGGATAGCGTGGTCCATGCCCCGTGGGAGGCGCCGGCCCTGGTGCGCGAAGCCGCCGGCATCCGCCTCGGCGCCACCTATCCGGCCCCGGTGGTCGAGCTTGCCGCCGGACGCGATCGTGCCTTGCAGGCATTCGCCGCCCTGCGCAAAGTTGCGTGATGCCGCCGGACAGCACGCCCGACACAACCCAGCGCCCGCCAGCCCGCCTGCCGCCCACCCTGGTGCCGGCCGGCGTCGCGCTGCGCGTCGTGGGTGATGTGCATGGCGATGCCCGCGCTTTTACGGCGGCATTGGCCACCGACCGCTTTGTCATCCAGCTCGGCGACATCGTCGATTACGGGCCGGACAGCGCCGAGACGCTGCGCCTCGCGCTGGACATGGTGGACCAGGGCCGCGGCATTTTCCTGCTCGGCAACCACGACCACAAGCTGCGCCGGGCCCTGGGCGGGCGCGATGTGCGGGTTGGACCCGAACTGGCGCACACGCTGCGCCAGCTTGACCCGGAATTGCGCCGCCGCGCCGCCGCCGCCATCGACCGCGCCCCGGTCTGGCTGCATCAGCCGGTTGCCGATGGCAGCACGCGGCTGTTCGTGCACGGCGCCTTCCACACCGACATGCTCGCGGCCAGCCCGCCCGTCCTGCCCGAGGGCCGGGTGCAGGGCGTGCTGGCGCGCGCGCTCTACGGTCAGACCACCGGGCGGATGCAGCCCGACGGCTATCCCGAACGCGTGCTGCACTGGGTCGACCACATCCCCGCGGCCATGACCGTCTATGTCGGCCATGACCGCCGCAGCACCGATGGCCGGCCATACATCCGTACCGGCCGCGCCGGCGGCAGCGCCGTATTCCTCGATACCGGCGCCGGCAAGGGCGGCCATCTTTCCTGGCTCGACCTGCCGCCATTGGCCACCGACGTGAAACACGAAGCGAGGCTATCGCCATGAAGATGACCGCTGCCGCCGGCCTCCTGATGATCGGCACGCTCGCCGGATGCTCCACAATGACCCCGGCCGACTTTAAGACCGGCACGCCGGAGATGCGGCTGGAGGATTATTTCAACGGCGACAGCACCGCCTACGGGTTGTTCTTCGATCGTTCGCAGGACCTGAAGCGCCAGTTCAAGGTGGCCATGCACGGCGTGTGGGACGGCAAGATCCTCACCCTCAACGAAGACTTCACCTACGACGACGGCGAGAAGCAAACCCGGATCTGGACCTTTCACAAGACCAGCGAGAAGACCTGGGAGGGCACCGCCCCCGACGTCATCGGCCCCGCTTTCGGGGAGTTCGACGGCAATGCCTATCGCATGCACTACACCGCCGACCTGAAATCCGGCTCCAGCACCTATCGCCTGAATTTCGATGACTGGATGTTCCGCCAGAGTGACCGCATCGTGCTGAACCACGCGCGCGTCACCAAATTCGGCATCGATGTCGGCCAGGTGCAGCTGGTGTTCGTGAAGTAGCGTTGCCCGCCGGACGTCGGGCGTTGCCCGCCGGGGGTCTCAGGCTTAAACCGG
>JANXSA010000494.1 GCA_025352915.1 Rhodospirillales bacterium
GCTGACCGCCGAGGACGTGGCTTTCTCGATCACCCGGCTGAAGAACCCGGACACCAAGGCGCCGTTCTCGTGGCGGGCGGGCGAGGTGAAGTCGGTGCGCGCGATCGACACCTACACCGTGGCCTATGAGCTCAATGAGCCGTTTTCCGACCTGCTGCTGCAACTCACGATGTTTACCAACGTGATCATGAACCGCGAGAGCGTCGAGGCGCTGGGCAAGGATTACGGCGTGCAGGGCCTGGACGGCACCGGGCCGTGGTGCTTCAGCAACTGGCAGCCGCGCACCGAGATCAACCTGCGCCGCCATGATGCCTACAAGTGGGGCCCGGCGATGTTCAAGAATGCGGGGCCGGTGAAGTTCGAGCGGATGCAGATCAAGATCATCCCCGAGGAATCCAGCCGGGTCGCCGCCATGATGTCGGGCCGGTTTGACTTCACCGGCGGCTTCCCCTTGGCCTTCATCCCGCAGGCCAAGCTCAACCCGAACCTCACGGTGACGCGCGCCGAGCCAAACTTCCAGTTGCTGTACTACGGCTACAAGATCACCCGCCCGCTGGTGGCCGATCCCAGGGTGCGCGAGGCGATGAATATCGCCATCAACCGGGCGGAAATCGCCAAGGGCGTGCTGCTGGGCAATGCCGAGCCGGCCTATGCCAATGTCGATCCGCTGGCGCTCGACTACAATCCGAAGACGGGCGCGATCATCAAGGAGGATCTCGAGCGCGCCAGGCGGCTGTTGGAAGACGCCGGCTGGAAGATCGGCGCGGACGGCATCCGCGAAAAGGATGGGGTGAAACTTGCCCCGCGCATCTATGTCAGCGCCAGCACCAATTCGGCGAAGGTGGCCGAGGCGGTCCAGGGCTATCTGCGCCGGATCGGCGTGGACTGGCGCATCCAGGCCTGGGACGCGACCATCGCGCCGTTGAAGATGGCTGAGCAGGACTACGAGGTCTGGTCGGTGACGGTGCCTTACCTGACGGCCGGCGACCTGATGAGCCTGTATTTCGACAGCCGCAACATCCCCACGCCCAACCGGATGAACTGGAAGGACGAGGAAACCGACCGCTGGCTGGCGCTGGGCAAGGGGGCGCTGACGCCCGAGGCGCGGACGCTGAATTTCGGCCTGGTGCAGGAGAAGGTGATGCGCGAACACCTGTGGATGCCGGTGCTGAACATCGACATGTATATGGTCACCCACAAGCGGCTGAAGGGTGCGCGCGCGCATACACTCTATCAGAACGTGTTCTACAAAGGTCTCGACCTGAACTTCTGACTCTGACCCCGGGGAGGGATCGATGATGGCGTATCTGAAGAGTGGAACGCTCGCCGCGGCGATGCTGGCGATGGGCTTGGCGGCGGGCATGGCGAGGGCTGACGCGCAGACGCTGCGCCTCATGCAGTCAATCGATGCGCCGCATTTCGACGTGCAGCGCAGCACCTGGGGCCCGAACGGCAGCGTCAGCAACATGACGCAGAGCGGGCTGGTGGCGCTGGACTGGGACGGCAAGACGCCGGTGCCGTACCTGGCGAAATCGTGGGAGATCAGCCCGGATGGGCGGACCTACACATTCAAGCTGCGCGACGATGTGACCTTCTGCTCGGGCAAGAAGTTCACCGCCGAGGACGTGATCTATACGATGACACGGCTGAAGGCGCCGGAGACTCGCGCGCCATTCGGCTGGCGGGCGGGCGAGATCAAGCAGCTGCGCGCCATCGACAGCCACACCCTGGCCTATGAGCTGAGCGAGCCGTATTCCGACCTGCTGCTGCAGCTCACCATGTTCACTGGCAACATGCTCAACCGGGAGAACGTGGAAGAGCTTGGCAAGGAATACGGTATCAAGGGGCTGGACGGCACCGGGCCGTGGTGTTTCGTATCGTGGCAGCCGCGGACGGAGACGGTGTTGCGGCGCAACGATGCCTACAAATGGGGCCCGAAGATGTTCCAGAATCCGGGGCCGGTGAAGTTCGAGCGCCTGTCGATCCGGATCATCCCGGAGGAGTCGAGCCGAGTGGCGGCCATGATGTCCGGGCAGTTTGATTTCACCGCAGCCTTCCCCGCCGCTTTCGTCAGCCAGGCAAAAGCCAACCCGAACCTCGTGGTACAGAAGGTCGATGCTGCCTTCCAGCTGCTCTATTTCGGCTACAAGGCATCTCGACCGATGGTCTCTGACCCGCGGGTGCGCGAGGCCATGAACATCGCCATCAACCGGGCCGAGCTGGTCAAGGGCGTCCTGTTGGGCAATGCCGAGGAAGCCTTCACCTATGCCGATGACGCAGCACTCGACTACAATCCGAAGACCGCCGGTTTCATCAAGGAGGATGCCGAGCGTGCCAAGCGGCTGCTGGACGAGGCCGGCTGGAAGATGGGCAGCGACGGCATCCGCGAGAAGGACGGGGTGAAGCTCGCGCCGAAGGTTTATGTCACCGCGGGCGGCAATTCGGTCAAGGTCGGTGAGGCAATCCAAGGTTACTTGCGGCGGATTGGTGTCGATTGGCGCATCCAAGCATGGGACTCCACCATCGCGCCGGTAAAGATGGGCGAACAGGATTACGAGATCTGGTCGGTGACCGTGCCATATCTGTCGGCCGGCGACATCATGAGCCTCTACTTCGACAGCCGGAACATCCCGACACCCAACCGGATGAACTGGAAGGACGAGGAGACCGACCGCTGGCTCGCCGCCGCCAAGGCCGCACTCAACCCGCAGGATAAGCTGCTGAATTACGGCCTGGTTCAGGAGAAGGTGACGCGCGAGCATCTGTGGATGCCGGTTGCCAACATCAACCTCTACGCGATCAGCAACAAGCGCATCAAGAACGTGCGCGGCCATCCGCTCTATGCGATCGGCTTCTTCAAGGGGCTCGACTTCACGCCATGAGCCCAGCACTGCGAACGGGAATCTCCGATGTCTGACGTACTGCTCGAAGTCCGCAATCTCCGGACGCATTTCGACACTGATCGCGGGCTGTTCCGCGCGGTGGACGGCATCAGCTTCGACGTGCCGCGCAAGCGCACCGTCGGGCTGGTGGGCGAGTCAGGATGCGGCAAGTCGGTCACCTCGCTCTCGATCATGGGCCTGGTGCCCAGCCCGCCGGGGCGCATCGCCGCCGATGCGCTGCGCTTCGACGGGCGCGACCTGCTGACCATGCCGACCGACGAGCGGCGGCGCCTGCGCGGCGGGCCGATGTCGATGATTTTCCAGGAGCCGATGACCTCGCTCAATCCGGTGCGCACCATCGGCCACCAGATCATCGAGGCGATCCGCGCCCATACCGACCTGTCGGCGGCCGCGGCGCGTGACCGCGCCATCGAGGTGCTCGACCTGGTCAAGATCCCCGCCCCTGCCAGCCGGGTGGACGAATACCCGCATCGGCTGTCGGGCGGCATGCGCCAGCGCGTGATGATCGCCATGGCGCTGGCCTGCGACCCCGCGCTGTTGATCGCCGACGAGCCAACCACGGCGCTGGACGTCACCATCCAGGCGCAGATCCTCGACCTGTTGGCCGGCCTCCAGCAGCGCCTTGGCATGGCCATCCTGATCATCACCCACGACCTCGGGGTGATTGCCGAGATCGCCGACGAGGTGATCGTGATGTATGCCGGCAAGATCGTCGAAAGTGCGCCAGTGCGCGACATCTTCGCTGATCCGCAGCATCCCTACACCATCGGCCTGCTCGGCTCGATCCCGCGCCTGGGCGAATATCGCGAGCGCCTGTCGACCATCGAAGGCACGGTGCCCAGCCCGGCGAACCAGCCGAAGGGCTGTCGTTTCTCGCCGCGCTGCCCGTTCGCCGACGCGCGCTGTCGCGACGAACCGCCGCCGCTGCGCACACTGGGGGAGGGCCACCAGGTTGCATGTTGGAAGGCACCGGTTGAAGATTTCGTGAGGGCCGCGGCATGAATGGCGCAACACCTGGCGCAACCGCCAGCGGCAGCACGGCGGCGATCCAAACGCCGGTGCTGGAAGTCGACCACCTGACCAAGCATTTCCCGATCCGCCGCGGGGTGATCCTCAACCGCGTCGTTGGCCAGGTCCGCGCGGTGGACGATGTCAGCTTCAGCGTCGCGCGCGGCGAAACCCTGGCGCTGGTCGGCGAATCCGGCTGCGGGAAATCCACCACGGGCCGGCTGATCCTGCGACTGCTGGAGCCGACCGCCGGCTCGGTGCGCTTCAAGGGCCAGGAGATCGCCGGGCTGGACAAGCAGACGATGCGCCGCATGCGCCGCCACCTGCAGATCATCTTCCAAGACCCCTACGCCTCGCTCAACCCGCGCATGACGGTGGGCGAGATGCTGGCCGAACCGCTCAAGCTGCACGAGCTGGTCGACAACGAGGCCGCCAGCGATGCCAGGGTGCGCGAATTGCTCCAGGTCGTTGGCCTGTTGCCGGAACATGCGCGGCGCTACCCGCACCAGTTCT
>JANXSA010000522.1 GCA_025352915.1 Rhodospirillales bacterium
GCCCCAGCCCATGCGCCGCCCGCGCCACATCCACCCATTCCTGGGTATTCACCTTGTCCGCACAGATGATCGCCCTGATCTCATCATCCAGAATCTCCGCCGCCGTCCCCGGCAACGTCCCCAACCCCGCCTCCTTCAGCCGCGCCAGAAACGCCGACAGCGACAGCCCCAACGTCGCCGCCCCCTGCGTCACCTCCAGCGGCGAGAACGCATGGATATGCATCCCCGGCACCGCCGCCTTGATCGCCCGGCAGATCGCCACGTAAGTGTCGCCGGTGTAGTCAGGATGAATCCCTCCCTGCAGGCAAACCTCCGTCGCCCCCCGTGCCCAGGCTTCCTCGGACCGCCGGACGATCTCGCCCATGTCCAGGTCATAGGCCGGCCCGCGCAGCGCCTCGTGCGACTTCCCCTTGGAAAAAGCACAGAACGTGCAGCGGTAAGTGCACACATTGGTATAATTGATATTACGATTTACAACGTAACGAATGACATCCCCGGAAACCGCCCGCCGCAAAGCATCCGCCGCCTGCGTCACATGCCGGTAATCCGCATCCCGCGCCCCGAACAACCGCTCAATCTCCGGCGGATCAAGCCGCACCCCGCCCGCCGCCTTCTCCACCAACCGCACCAACCCAACATCGGCCTCGCTCAGCAAAACCGCAGGTGCCACCGGCAAAGTCACCTGCCCCGGCGCCCACTCATCCTCCCGCGCAAACCCCGCGGCATCGGCCATCCGCCGCACCTGGCTCGCCACCGCCGGCGCCAGCCAGGTCGCCGCATCGCGCACATAGGCGGGATAAACCGGCAACCGCCCCACCAGGATCTTCCCCGCCTCCGCCGTCCGCCGCGCCAAATCATCCAGATGCGGCCAAGGCGCTTCCGGATTCACATGATCCGGCGTCACCGGCGAAACGCCCCCCCAATCGTTCAACCCCGCCGCCACCAAAAGCTGATAAACCCCCGGCGACAAATTCGGCGGCGCCTGCAAATTCATCGCCCCCCCCAGCACAATCCGCGCCACAGCCACCGTCCACAGCAACTCCTCAAGATCGGGCTCCACCGCCTCCGCCCGCTTGGTCTTCGGCTTGGCCCGGAAGTTCTGCACAAGCACTTCCTGGAAATGCCCATACCGCGCCTGCAAATCCCGAATGGCGATCAGCGACTCAATCCGCTCCGCCCGCGTCTCGCCAATCCCGATCAGAATCCCGGTGGTAAACGGCACCCGCAACTCACCCGCCAACCGGATCGTCTCCAGCCGCACTTCCGGTCGCTTGTCCGGCGACCCGTAATGCACCTGCCCGGGCTCGCACAACCGCGCACTCGCCGTCTCCAGCATGATCCCCTGGCTCGCCGAAACCGCCCGCAATGCCGCGATCTCCGCCCGCGTCATCACCCCGGGATTGGCATGCGGCAACAGCCCGGTCTCCTTCAGCACCAGCGCGCACATCGCCACCAAATACTCAATCGTCGTCCCATACCCGAGTTCTGCCAGCCCCTCCCGCGCCGCCGCATAGCGTTTCTCCGGCTGATCCCCCAGCGTGAACAGCGCCTCCGTGCACCCCGAAGCCGCCCCCGCCCGCGCAATCGCCAGCACCTCATCGGGCGTCAAATACGCCGCCACCCCCTTCTTCGGCCGCTCCGCAAACGTGCAGTAATGGCAGACATCCCGGCACAATTTCGTCAGCGGGATGAACACTTTCCGCGAATACGAAACCACCCGCCCATGCGCCACATCGCGCAGCCCCGCCGCCTCCGCCATCAGCACCGAAAGCTCAGCCGCCTCCAGCCGCGCTGCAAGCACCCCATCCATCGCGATCGCGTCCATCACTGCGTCCCCTTAGCCAGCGGCGTCACGCCGCCATACCGGACATCCAACCGCGCTTGTCGCGCCGCGCGTCCCGTCGCATCCTGTCGCCTCAGCGCACCCGACGCAATCGGGCGCATCCCGGGGACACACCATGCAGTTCGGCTTCAACGCACCCACCGCCGGCCCACTCTCGGCCCCCACCCCCTTGGCCGAAATCTGCCAAGGCGGCGAAGCCCTCGGCTACGATTACGCCACCTTCTCCGACCACGTCGTCATCCCCACCGAAATCGACTCCACCTACCCTTATTCCGCCACCGGCGAATTCCCCGCGGGCTCGCGCGCCGGCCGCCACGAACAACTCACCGAAGTCGCCTGGGTCGCCGGCAAAACCACCAGGCTTCGCCTTATCACCTCGGTCATGGTCGTCCCCCACCGCCCCGCCGTCCTCACCGCCAAAATCCTCGCCACCATCGACGTCCTCTCGGGCGGCCGCCTCACCCTGGGCATCGGCGCCGGCTGGATGGAAGAGGAGTTCGAGGCCGTCGGCGCCCCCCCCTTCGCCGAACGCGGCGCCGTCACCGACGAATACCTGCAAGTCTTCCGCGAACTCTGGACCCAGCCCGAACCAAAATTCGCCGGCAAATACACCAGGTTCGACAAAATCCTGTTCGAGCCCAAACCCGCCAACATCCCGATCTGGGTC
>JANXSA010000539.1 GCA_025352915.1 Rhodospirillales bacterium
GGGCACCGGGCAACAGAAGCCCCCCACTCTTGCCTATCGGCGCGCGCCTCGGCACCCTCGGCACATGTCCAGCTATTGCGCCTTTGCCACCGGCAATCCGGTCCACACCCCGTACCACGACACCGAGCACGGCTTCCCCAGCCGCGACGAGGCGGTGCTGTTCGAGCGCCTGTGCATGGAAATCATGCAGGCCGGCCTGTCATGGGAGATCGTGCTGAAGCGCCGTGTCACCATGCGCGCGGCCTTTGCCGAATTCGATGTCGATCGCATCGCCGCCTTTGACGCCGCCGACCAGGCGCGGTTGCTCGCCGACCCCGGCATCATTCGCAACCGGCTGAAGGTCCAGGCGATCATCGCCAATGCGCGCGTGGTCCAGGGCCTGCGCGACAGCCATGGCGGCTTTGCTGGTTGGCTGGATGCCCACCACCCGCGGGACAAGCCCGCCTGGGTACGCCTGTTCCGCCAGACATTCCGCTTTACCGGCGGCGAGATTGTCGGTGAATTCCTGATGAGCCTGGGCTGGCTTGCGGGCGCGCACGCCCCCGATTGCGCCATCGGCCGCCGCATTGTGACCCTGAACCCGCCTTGGCAACGCGGTTGAGGCTGCCCGACTTTGCCACCGGCCTTCCCCGCGCCGGCGCCAGGCGCTATGGGACAGCACCGCTTTAGAAGGCGGGCGGTACCGCGAGGCGAGCGATGGAAGATGATCCCGACAACACCGGCCCGAGCGCGCCGGAAAGTCTGATGCCCTATGACACTTGGACCGAACAGGCGATGCGCCGTGTTGCGGTCCAGGCGATCAAGCACGTGGCGCAGAACGGCCTGCCGGGCGAGCATCATTTCTACCTGACCTTCCGAACCGACGATCCCGGCACGGTGATCCCGCCCCGCCTGCGCGCCCAGTACCCGCAGGAAATGACGATCGTGCTCCAGCACCAGTTCTGGGACCTGTCGGTCGAGGAGGGCGACGGCTCGCCCGGCGCCGGGCATGTCAGCATCGGCCTGTCGTTTGGCGGCGTGCCCAGCACGCTGGTCATCCCGATCGCGGCGATCACCGCCTTCGCCGATCCGCATGCCCGCTTCGGCGTGCGCTTCAGCTACACCCCGCCGCCCGAGCCGCCGCCGGCGGTGGCGCAGGAACCCGACGCGCCTGACGAAGCGCCCGCCACCGAGGCCCCGCAGGTCGTCAGCCTCGACGCCTTCCGCCGCCGCACGCCACCGCGCGAAACCTGATCCAGCCGACCAGGAGCCCTCCGATGAACGCCCCCCCGATCAATGCCCTGGCGCCACGGCCGTCGAATTTTCTCTACAGCCCGATGTTCCCGCTCGGCGCGGACCCCACGCCCTGGCGCAAGCTGGATATCCAAGGCGTTACCACCAGCACCTGTGACGGCCAGACGGTCCTGCGTATCAAACCGGAAGCGCTGTCCGACCTCGCCTTCCAAGCCTTCCGCGACGTCTCCCACTTGTTGCGCCCGGCCCACCTGGCCAGCCTCCGGGCAATCCTCGACGACCCCGAGGCCTCCGGCAACGACCGCTTCGTCGCACTCGACCTGTTGAAGAACGCCAACATCTCGGCCGGTGGCGTGCTACCGATGTGCCAGGACACCGGCACCGCCATCGTCTTCGGCAAGAAGGGCCAGCGCGTCTGGATCGAGGGCGACGAAGAGGAGGCGCTGTCCTGGGGCGTGCACCGTACGTACACCGAGACCAACCTGCGCTACTCGCAGATGGCGCCGCTGGACATGTACACCGAGGTCAACACCGGCAACAATCTGCCGGTGCAGTTCGACATCATGGCCGCCCCCGGCGAGCACCATGCCGATGAGCTGCACCTGATGTTCGTCGCCAAGGGCGGCGGCAGCGCCAACAAATCATTCCTGTTCCAGGAAACCCGCGCGATCCTCACGCCGGAGAAAATCGCAAAGTTCCTCGAAACCAAGATGAAGACCTTGGGCACCTCAGCCTGCCCGCCCTATCACTTGGCCATCGTCATCGGCGGCACCTCGGCCGAGACCACGCTCAAGACCGTCAAGCTGGCATCGACCAAATGGCTTGACCAGCTGCCAACCCAGGGCAGCAAGGCCGGGCACGCCTTCCGCGACCTGGAGATGGAACAGAAGGTGCTGGAAATCAGCCGCAACATCGGCATCGGCGCCCAGTTCGGCGGCAAGTATTTCTGCCATGATGTCCGCGTCATCCGCTTGCCGCGCCACGGTGCCAGCCTGCCGGTCGGCATCGGTGTCTCCTGCTCCGCCGACCGTCAAATCAAGGCCAAGATCACCCCAGAGGGCGTGTTCCTGGAAGCGCTGGAGACCGACCCTGGGAAGTTCCTGCCGGAGACGACGGACGACATCCTTGGCGGCGAGATGGTACCGATCGACCTGAACCGCCCGATGAACGAGATCCGCGCCGAGTTGTCCAAATACCCGGTCAAGACGCGACTGGCCCTGACCGGCACCATGGTCGTCGCGCGTGACATCGCCCATGCCAAGCTGCAGGAACGGCTGGATGCCGGCGGCGGCCTGCCGGACTATTTCAAGAACCACCCGGTCTATTACGCCGGTCCCGCCAAGACACCCGCAGGACTGGCCACCGGCAGCTTCGGCCCCACCACGGCCGGGCGCATGGACAGCTATGTCGATGCCTTCCAGGCCGCCGGCGGCAGTTTCGTCATGCTGGCCAAGGGCAATCGCAGCCGCGCGGTGCGCGAGGCCTGCCGCAAGTTCGGCGGCTTCTACCTCGGCAGCGTCGGCGGCCCGGCTGCACGCCTGGCCCAGGACTGCATCCGCAAGGTCGAGGTTCTGGAGTATCCCGAACTCGGTATGGAAGCGGTGTGGCGGATCGAGGTCGAAGATTTCCCCGCCTTCATTGTGATAGACGACAAGGGAAATGATTTTTACGAAGGCACTGAATAGATGCGCTTCACCGTCGACCGCCTCGACCATATGGTTCTGTGCTGCTGCGACATGGAGATCACCGCCTCGTGGTACCAGCGCGTGCTTGGCATGGAGCGCGAGGAGTTCGGCCCGCGCAACCGCACGGCGCTGCGCTTCGGCGGCCAGAAGATCAACCTCGATCCGGTAACACAGGAGGCGCGGCCCAACACCGCCGCCATCCCGGTGCCCGGCGCACAAAACCTGTGCTTCATCACCGCCATCCGCCCTGGTGATGTCGTCGAGCACCTGAACAACTGCGGCGTGGCCATCGTCGAAGGCCCGGCCGCCAAGGTCGGCGCGCTCGGCCCGATCACCTCGGTCTATTGCCGCGATCCCGACGGCAACCTGATCGAAATCGCGACCTACTTGCGGGACTGAGGCGATGCCGCCCGTTCCCGTGCTCGGTGCTGTCGCCTTCGCCCTGTTCCTGGCCTGCATACCGCTGGCCAACTGGATGATCGGCCATGTCGGTACGGTGTGCGTGCCGAACGGCCCCTGTCTGATTCCGGTGGCACCCGGCGTGATGGCGCCGTCCGGCGTTCTGATGATCGGCGCGGCGCTGGTGCTGCGCGATATCGTGCAGCGCCTATTGGGGCCGATCTGGGCGCTGGTGGCGATTGCCGCCGGCGTTGCCTTGTCGCTGCTGCTGGCGCCGCCCGCGCTGGTGCTCGCCTCCGGCGCCGCCTTCTTCCTCAGCGAGTTGGCCGACTTCGCAGTCTACACGCCTCTGCAACGACGTCGCCTGTTGCTGGCGGTGCTTGCATCCTCGGCGGTCGGCCTTGTGGTGGATTCCCTGGTCTTCCTCACCCTCGCCTTCGGCAGCCTCGATTATCTCGGGGGCCAAATCCTTGGCAAGGCTTGGGCGCTGCTGCTCGCCTTCCCGCTGGTGAGGCTGGTGCGGCGGGTGACGCCAGTCGCCACCTGATGCGGACGACCGATTTCGACTTCGACCTGCCACCGGACCGCATCGCCCAGCACCCGGCAAGCCCGCGCGACGCGGCACGGCTGCTGCACGTCGCCGGCGATGGCTGGCACGACCGCATCATCCGCGACCTGCCGGACCTGCTGCGCGCCGGCGACATGCTGGTGGCCAACGACACGCGGGTGATCCCCGCCCAGCTGACCGCGCGCCGCGGTGATGCCCGCATTGGCATCACGCTGGACCGGCCCGACGCCGACGGCGACTGGCACGCCCTGGCCCGCAACGCGCGGCGCCTAAGGGTTGGCGATGTGCTGCAATTCGAAGGCGATGCACTACTCAGCGCCACCGTCATGCGCGGCAATGACGGCGGCACAGTGCTGCTCCGCTTCAACCTCGCCGGCGAAGGCTTTGGCGCAGCACTCCAGGCCGCCGGCGCGCTGGCGCTGCCGCCGTACATTGCCCGCCCGCACGGTGTGACCACCCAGGACGAGGCCGACTACCAGACTGTTTTCGCGGAGAATCCCGGCGCGGTGGCGGCACCAACCGCCGGGCTTCATTTCACCCCCTCCCTACTGGAGCACCTGGCCGCGCGCGGCGTCACCCGCAGCCTGGTCACCCTGCATGTCGGCGCCGGCACCTTCCTGCCAATGCGCACCGAGATCGTGGCGGAGCACCGGATGCACGCAGAACGCGGCAGCATCAGCGCGGCGGCGGCCAGCGCGATCAATGCCGCCCGTGCCGCCGGCGGCCGCATCCTGGCAGTCGGCACCACCACGCTGCGCCTGTTGGAATCAGCGGTGCAGCCTGACGGGACCATCGCGCCATTCGACGGCGAAACTTCGATCTTCATCACCCCCGGCACCAAGTTGCGCAGCGCCGACCTGTTGCTGACCAATTTCCACCTGCCGCGCTCGACCCTGTTCATGCTGGTCTGCGCCTTTGCCGGCACCGCGCCCATGAAAGCCGCCTACGCCCACGCCATCGCGGCGGGCTACCGCTTTTTCTCGTACGGCGACGCAACCCTGTTGGAACGCGCATGACCGTCACCTGGACCGCTGACGCCACCGACGGCCGCGCCCGGGCCGGGACGCTGCGCACCGCGCATGGCGAGGTGGCGACGCCAGTGTTCATGCCGGTCGGCACCGCGGGCACGGTGAAGGCAATGACGGCCGATGCCGTGCGCAGTACTGGCGCGCGCATTATCCTGGGCAATACCTATCACCTGATGCTGCGGCCCGGGCCGGAGCGCGTCGCCGCCATGGGCGGGCTGCACCGGATGATGGACTGGCCCGGCCCGATCCTGACCGATTCCGGCGGCTTCCAGGTCATGTCGTTGGCGAAGTTACGAAAACTCGACGCCGATGGCGTGACCTTCCAGTCCCACCTGGACGGCAGCCGTCACCGCCTGACGCCGGAGCGCTCGATCGAGATCCAGCACCAGCTGGACGCCACCATCTCGATGGTTCTGGACGAATGCACCCCCTTCCCGGCCACCGAGGACCAGGCGCGCGACTCGATGGAGTTGTCGCTGCGCTGGGCCGTCCGATCGCGCGATGCCTTCGTTGAACGCGAGGGCTACGGCCTGTTCGGCATCGTCCAGGGCAGCACCTACCCCGATCTGCGCCGCCGCAGCGCCGACGCACTGGCCCAACAGGGTTTTCCCGGTTACGCCGTGGGTGGCTTGGCCGTGGGCGAGGGGCAGGAAATGATGTTCGCCGTGCTCGACAGCACCGTGCCGCATTTGCCGCCGGACCGGCCGCGCTACCTGATGGGCGTCGGCACACCGGACGACCTGCTGGGCGCGGTGGCACGCGGCATCGACATGTTCGACTGCGTCATGCCCACCCGCGCTGGCCGTACCGCGCGCGCCTACACGTCACGCGGGGTGATGAACCTGCGCAACGCCCGTTTCTCCACCGATGATCGCCCGCTGGACTCCGGCTGCCCCTGTCCCGGTTGTGCGCGCCACAGCCGCGCCTATCTGCATCATCTGTTCCGCTGCGAGGAGATGCTCGGCCCCATGCTGCTGACCTGGCACAACCTGACCTATTATCAGCATCTGATGCAGGGCATGCGCTCCGCCATCCTCAATCGAAGCTTCGACTCGTTCGCTGACAGCGCGCGCGCAGGCTGGGAAGCCGGAGACGAAGCGTCATGACCCACGGCCTGACCCAACTCGGCAAGCCAACCACCCTGCCTGCCTCGCCTGAGGCGGCGGTGCTGGAGCGTGTGCCCAACCCGGCACCGGGCGCGCAGTATCTGATCCGCTTCGCCTGCCCGGAATTCACCTCGCTCTGTCCGCTCACCGGCCAGCCGGACTTCGCCCATATCGTGATCGACTACGTCCCCGGCGATTGGATCGTCGAGAGCAAGTCGCTCAAACTGTTCATGGGCAGCTTCCGCAACCACGGCGCTTTTCACGAAGCCTGCACGATGATGATCGCCCAGCGCCTGGTCGACCTGTTGACCCCCGTGTGGTTGCGCATCGGCGCCTATTGGTATCCGCGCGGCGGCATCCCGATCGACGTGTTCTGGCAGACCGGCGCCGCACCGGCGGGCGTGTGGGTGCCCGACCAGGGTGTGGCGCCCTATCGCGGGCGGGGATAGGTGGCGGACGGGCTGGCCGAGGCGATCCGTAGCAAGGCGCTCAGCCTGGGGTTCGACGCCGTCGGCTTTGCCCGCGCCGAGCTTGGTCCCGAGGCGCGCTTGCGGCTGCGCGACTTCCTCGCCGCCGGCCACCACGGCACCATGGGCTGGCTCGCCGAACGCATGGAACAACGCAGCCACCCGCAAGCACTGTGGCCGCAAGCACGCAGCGTGATCTGCCTCGGCGTGACCTACGCGCCGGAGGAAGACCCGCTGGCAAATCTCGACCACGGCGACATCGGCAACATCTCGGTCTACGCCCGCAACCGCGACTACCACGACGTGGTGAAGGGCATGCTCAAGCACCTGGCGCAGTTCATCGCCACACGCGGCGGCGCCGGGGTGAAGGTCTTCGTCGACACCGCGCCGGTGATGGAAAAGCCGCTGGCCGCGCTGGCCGGACTTGGTTGGCAGGGCAAGCACACCAACCTCGTCTCCCGCGTGCATGGCTCCTGGCTGTTCCTCGGCGAGGTCTACACCACACTCGACCTGCCGCCCGACGCACCAAGCCCCGATCACTGCGGCTCATGCCGGCGCTGCCTGGAGGCCTGCCCGACCGACGCATTCCCCGCGCCCTACCGGCTGGATGCCACCCGCTGCATCTCCTACCTGACCATCGAGCACCAGGGGCCGATCCCCGAGGCGTTGCGGCCGGCCATCGGCAACCGCATCTATGGTTGCGACGATTGCCTCGCCGTCTGTCCGTGGAACCGCTTCGCCAGCACCTCGCACCACATGAAACTCACCGCGCGCGACGATCTCAGGGCACCGCGGTTGCAAGTCTTGGCGGAACTCGACGACGCGGCCTTTCGAAAGCACTTCGCGGGCTCGCCAATCAAACGGATCGGCCGCAACCGCTTCGCGCGCAATGTGGCAATCGCCATCGGCAACAGCGCCCGGCCGGAGCTATTGCCGGCGGCACAGGCGTTGCGCGGTGACGCCGATCCGGTGGTCGCCGAGGCAGCCGCCTGGGCCGTGGCGCGGCTGGCCCCATGAGCTGGCTGGTCAAGCGCAGCTTCACCCTGGCCGGGCATCGCACCAGCATCGCGCTGGAGCCGGAGTTCTGGGAAGCCCTGGAATCGATCGCCGCCACCCAGGCGCGCAGCCTGGTGAGCCTGATCAGTGAGGTCGACTCCGACCGCTCCGCCGATCGCCCGCTTGCATCAATGTTGCGCGTGCATGCTTTGCGGGGCGAGCATTAACGCGCAGGCAAGGTTCGGGGCGTTCAATTCATCGCGCGGACGGGAATGGCCCGCCGCAGCATCGGAAAACTCCGAGAGAGAATGCCATGCCCGCTCGCCCGACACCCAACAGCCTTCGCACCCGCGCTAAGCCGAACCGCACGGTTGCCCCACCCCCAACCAGCCCATTGCTGTTATGCGACCACCTGATCGCCCTGGCGCAGGAAGCCGACCGCGCGGGCTATCCAACCACCGCCGCCCACCTGGTAGCACTGGTGAACGGCATGTTCGACGAGCCGCGGCTGCATCGCTGAAGCGGCAAGGGCGTCAGCTGCCCTCGTAGACCGCGAAGAACTTGCGGACCGGCTTCACCGTTTCCCACACGCCCTTGAAGCCCTTGGGAATTACGAAGGTGTCGCCGGCGACATAGGTTTCCGAGTGGCCTGTCTCATCGGTCAACCGGACTTCGCCCTCGAGCAAGGTGCACAACTCGTCCTTGATATAGGCGATCTCGGAACGCGCCGGCTGGGCTGACCAGAATCCGGTGCGGAACGACCCGTTGGGGCTGGCGTACCAGGTGCGGCTGGTCATGCGCTTGCCCTCGTCGGGCTGGGCTGCCTTGTCGAAGCGCACGCTGCGCACGGCGGTGGTGACGGCGTCGTTGGGCATGGCGTCCTCCCTTGGGGTTCAATAGGCAGAATGACGCAGGATCGCGCCGGCGTCATCCGCCACGTGGCTCAGCCGCGCTGGATCAGCTCGATCTTATAGCCGTCGGGGTCGTCGACGAAGGCGATCACGGTGGTGCCGAACTTCACCGGGCCGGGCTCGCGACTGATCTTGGCGCCACTGGCACGCAGCCGCTCGCAAGCGGCATAGACGTCCGGCATGCCGATGGCGAGATGCCCGAAGCCGCTGCCGAGATCGTACTTGTCCACCCCATAGTTGTAGGTCAGCTCCAGCTCGGTCTGGTCCGGGCGATCGGCATAGCCAAGGAAGGCCAGCGTGTACTTGCCATCCGGCACATCGCGCCGGCGCAACTCCATCATGCCGAACATGGTGCAGTAGAAATTGACGCTGCGATCGAGGTCGCCGACGCGCAGCATAGTATGCAGGTAGCGGAAGTTCTCGGTCATCCTCAGTCTCCGGTTGGAATGGGGCAATCCCGGTCAAAACCCAAGGGATCAAAACCCAATGGGCCAAAACCCAGGGGGTCAAAACCCAGGAGAAACAGGCCCGCCGCATCGGCCAGGGCAATGGCTTCCTCGCGCTCGGCCAGAAGCGTGCCTCCGGCCTCGAAGGCAACACCGCGCAGCCCGGCGGCAGCGGCGTTGCGGATGGTCTGGGCTCCGATGGTCGGAAGATCGGCCCGGCGCTCCTGTCCCGGCTTGACCAGCTTGACCAGCACGCCTCCCGCCCCCTCGCGGCGCAGCGGACCACAACGGGCGAGCATGGCATCGGTGCCTTCAATCGCCTCGACCGCCAGGACCAGTCCCTGTTGCACCACGCAGCCCTGGCCGACATCGACCTCGCCAAGCCGCCGCGCCACCGCGACGCCGCGGGCAATGTCGGTCATCGCCTGGGCATCTGGTGCAACCTGTGTCAGCAATCCGCGCGGACCGAGCGCCTCCTGAAGCACCTCGTGTGCGCCCACCACGTTGAACCCGAGTTCGCCCAGGACCTTGATGACGGCGCGCAGCAACCCGTCATCGCCGGCAAAGGCCGCGCGGCCGATGCGCGCGAGCAGCTTCGCACCTTCAGCATCCGGCCGCAGATCGAAAAACCCGGGACGCCGCACCGTGCCAACCAGCACGAGGTCGCGCACCTGATTCGCGCGCAACAGCTCCAGAATGCGGCCGACGGCGCCGATTCGCGCAACGGCATGGGGATAGGCGGCCAACAGCGCCGGCTGGGCAAAGCCCTCCAGCCCCAACACAAATACCGCGCGCCCCGCAGCCTGCGCCGCGGCGGCCACGCGCAACGGCATCATGCCGCCACCGGCAATGATACCGAGAGTGCCGCGCGCCTCAGAGGTCCCGCTATCCATGCAGCACTTCCTGCCGCAACACCGAATTTTGCGCCAGCCCTTGAATGCCGCCCGTTGACGCGACGCGGGGCAGTTGCCACGGTCGCATCAATTCAGCAGCACATTGGAACCCATGGCCTCCGCATCGCAAGCGTCCTTTGCCGGCAAGGTTGGCAGCCTTCTGCCGGGCATTTTTCTATGTGTGGCGGTTACGGCCGCGGCCGCTGGGTTGGCCTGGCTCGAGGCCAGGCTGATGGGCCGCGCCTGGGTTGAGGCGCTGGTGATCGCCATTCTGCTCGGCACGGCGATCCGCAGCGTGTGGACACCACCGGCCTTCCTGCAGAGCGGCATCGCGTATGCCGGCAAGCAGATGCTGGAGTTCGCTGTCGTCCTGCTGGGGGCATCGGTCAGCGCCCTGACCATTGTCGCCGCCGGTCCGGTGCTGATGCTCAGCGTCATCCTGGTCGTGGCCGGCGCGCTAAGCGCAAGCTTCCTGATCGGACGCGCCCTCGGCCTGCCAGCGAAGATGGCGACGCTGATTGCCAGCGGCAATGCGATCTGCGGCAATTCGGCCATCGCGGCGGTTGCCCCGGTCATCGGCGCCACAAAGGAAGACGTAGCGGCCTCGATCGCCTTCACCGCAGTGCTGGGGGTGATCACCGTCCTGGTGCTGCCGTTCATCGGCGACCTGTTGCACATGACCATGTCGCAGTATGGCACGCTGGCGGGAATGACCGTCTATGCGGTGCCACAGGTCCTGGCCGCCACGGTGCCGATGGGGCAGGAAGCAGTGGAGATGGGCACGCTCGTTAAGCTTATACGCGTGCTGATGCTCGGCCCGGTCTGCGTGGCCCTGTCAATTATCGTCCATCGCGCGGGCCAGAAGGCCGGCGGAACGGCCAAGCTCGGCTTCAGCAAGATGGTCCCGTGGTTCATCATCGGCTTTCTGGCGATGCTCGTTATCCGCTCGCTGGGCCTGATCCCCGACCTGCTGTTGGACCCGGTAAAGCTGATAGCAGGCCTGTTGACCACCATCGCCATGGCGGCACTCGGCCTGGGTGTCGACGTTCGGGTGGTGGCACGTGCGGGGGGGCGGGTTACGGCGGCAGTGACCTGCTCGCTGGTGATGCTGGCGGTGATCAGTGTCACTCTGATCCGCTTCCTCGGGGTGGCATAGCGCCGCCGTTTCGCCCTATCACCTGGGCCATGCTCACATGCTGCGGCAACAATCTTGGATTGTAAGGAAACCCTGATGGACCTTTCGTTCGACCCCAACACCCTGCCGTTTGACGCCGACGCCATGCTGGCGGGATTGCGGCCCTGGATTGAATGCGAAAGCCCCACCTTCGATGCGGCCGCGGTGGAGCGGATGCTCGACCTGGCGGCGCGCGACCTCGTCGTCGCCGGCGCCCGCATCGAGCGGATCGCCGGCCGGATGGGTTTTGGCGGTTGCCTGCGCGCCACCTTCCCGCACCAGAGCACCGAGCCCGGCATCCTGGTGATGGGCCACATGGACACCGTCCACCCCGTCGGCACCCTGGCAAAACTGCCGTTCCGCCGCGACGGCGAGAAATGCTACGGCCCGGCGATCCAGGACATGAAGGGCGGCAACTACCTGTCGCTGGAAGCCATCCGCCAGCTGGCCCGGGCGGGGATCAAGACCAATCTGCCGGTGACCTTCCTGTTCACCCCGGACGAGGAAGTCGGCAGCCCGAGCACCCGCGACGTGATCGAGGCCGAGGCCGCCCGACACAAATACGTGCTGGTGCCGGAGCCCGGCCGCCCGGATGGCGGCGTGGTGACCGGCCGCTACGCCATCGCCCGCTTCAACCTGGAATCAACCGGCCGGCCGAGCCATGCCGGCTCGCGCCCGGGCGAAGGGCGCAGCGCGATCCGCGAGATGGCCCGCCAGTTGATCGCCATCGAGGACATGACAACCGCCGACTGCACCTTCAGCGTCGGCGTGATCAACGGCGGCACCTGGGTGAATTGCGTCACCACCACCTGCACCGGCGAAGCGCTGTCGATGGCCAAGAAGCAGGAAGATCTAGACCATGGCGTGGAGGCGATGCTGGCGCTGCGGGCCAGCAGCAACGACGTGCAGTTCCAGGTAACCCGCGGCGTCACCCGCCCGGTGTGGGAGCCGGATGCCAAGGGCATGGCGCTCTATGACCACGCCCGCCGGATCGCCAACCGGCTCGGCTTCGACATCGCGCACCAGAGCAGTGGCGGCGGCTCGGACGGCAACTTCACCGGTGCCATGGGCATCCCCACGCTCGACGGCCTCGGCGTTCAGGGTGCCGGCGCCCACACGCTGGAGGAGCATATCGAGGTAGCGAGCCTGGCCCGGCGCGGCAAGCTGATGGCGGGACTGCTGGCCAGCCTGGAATAAGCCTCCGGTCAGGTGCCCTGGCCGAAACAATGCCTTTATCAATCGCACGCTATTGAGATACGCAATCGCCGGCGCGCCGCGATTGGGACCCAGCTCGGTCACAGTGTAGCCATGAGGAGTGAATAGCTTTCGGCGAAGCGGGCAATGCAATGGCCATCTTGGCACGGGCCACGCGTTGTCGTAGCAGTTGGTATGCAGTCATTGCACAGGAAGGATGTGCCGGTGCGCATTGATCGCCCACCCGGATCGGGATCGGCATGGTGACGACGCGGTCAGCCCCACTTGACCGGCCTGGTATTGATGCGCGTCGCGGCTGGCGCATTGATGCGGTCGCCCTTGCAATTCTCGGCGTCGTCACGTTGTTCATCCTGACCACCGTCATCCGCTCGCCGCTGAAGGACGACGTGGCCTGGCTGTTGTGGGTCGCCAAGAAATGGCTCGCCGGGCGGGAGCTCTATGTCGACCTGGTCGAGGTCAATCCGCCCCTGGTGATCTGGCTCTATGCCATCCCGGCGGCCATCGCCGGCTGGTTCAATCTGGCGCCGAAGCTGGCCTCGACCATGTTCTTCACCGCGATCCTGCTCGGATCGGCCTGGTGGACCGCCACCCTGCTCCAGGGCCGGGCACCGCTGCTGGAACGGCGCGTGCCGGTATTCAGCCTGATCGGCACGCTGCTGCTGGTGCTGCCCGGCGTCGAGTTCGGCCAGCGCGAACACCTCCTGGCCGCCGTCGTCCTGCCTTACATCGCGCTGTTCGTCCGCGCGCTGGAGGGCGAGCGCGAACCGTTGACCCAGGCCGCGATCGCCGGCGCCATCGCCGCCCTCGGCTGTGCGATGAAGCCGAGCTACGCGCTGGCGCTGGTGCTCGTCGAACTGATGGGCGTGGTGCGCGGCCATCGCAAGATTCGCCTGGCACCGCTGGCCTTCGTGGCGACGACCGGACTTTACGGCGTCGCCGTGCTGGTGTTCGAGCCGGACTTCCTGACCAAGGCCGTGCCGCTGGCTCTGGCGCTCTACGGCGGCACCGACACCTCGGTCTGGCGCATCCTGGTGGAGAGCCGAAACCTGCTGTTCGAGCAGGCCGTTGCGCTGGTGCTGTGCTGGTACAGCCAGGAGACCCTTGGCCGCCATTCGCCCTTCCTGCGGCACCTGTACCTGGCATTGGTCGCCTTCGCCGTGGCCTGCACCGTGCTGTTCGTGATGCAGGGCAAGGACTGGTTCTATCATCGCCTGCCGGCAACCACGGCCACCATGCTGGCGCTGCTGCTATGGCTGTCGGTCGTCGTAACCGCGCAGGCGGGTCGGCTGAGCGTCCACGTGCCGGTCCTGCCTTGGCGACGCCTCGCAGCACCGATGGGCCTCACGGTCGCGGCCCTGATCTTGTTCGGCGTGGCCAATGTCCAGCGCATCCGCCCCTGGGTCGAAGCCGCCGCCGAGCCGAACCTGTCGACCGAGGTCAAACTTGTAAAACTGCTCACCCGCGAAAAGGCGAAGACCTACATCGCCTTTTCCGAATGGATCGGGCTGGGCTTTCCCGTCGTCAACGACAGCGGCGTCTCCTGGACCTCGCGCTTCGACTCGATGTGGGCGCTCAAGGGCGAAATCTGGAAAGCCCGCCAGGACGGCCGGGCCCCGAAGGAATGGCCGATCCGGCGCTGGGTGGCGCGTGACTTCGTCGCCGGGTGCCCGGACATCGCCGTGGTCGATACGCGCGAAGGCACGAACTACATCGGCGTCCTGGTCGCATCCGACGAGGAATTCGCCCGCGCCTGGTCGCATTACCGCGAAATCGCCTCGTTCGACGGGCTGCGCGTGTTCAAGCGCGACGAGGCCGGCTGTGCCAGCGAACCGCTGCCGCCGGGCCGACCGCCACAAACCGCGGTGGTGCCTAGCGAGTAAGGCTGGCTCCGCCCAGACCCGCCAGGGGGCCAAGCCCCCTGGACCCTT
>JANXSA010000561.1 GCA_025352915.1 Rhodospirillales bacterium
CCAACCCCGGCCCAGGGCCTCGCGCTGGCCATCATCGCCGCCGGTGTGGCGGCCCTGTCACTGGCGCGCGGCGGCGCCCACCAGCACTGGCCCCTGGCCGCCGCCGCCCTGCCGCTCGCCGCCGCCTCCATCCGCGGCCTCGTCCAGCCGGTGACCCAATGGGGCCTGGCCTTCTGGCCCAGCCCGCTCGCCGCCGCCGCCATCGGTTACGCGGTCTCCACCCTCGTCGTGCTGCTCACCACCCCGCCAACCCGCCCCACCGCCCCGGCAGCCGCCTGGTTCGCCGCCGTCGGCCTGTGCAATGGCGGCGCCGTCCTCACCCTCTATGCGGCGCTGGCCGCCGGCCCGGTGATCCTGGTCGCCCCTCTGGTCGCCACCTATCCCCTGGTCACCCTCGCCCTCGCCGCCCTTCTCCCAGGCACCCCCCGGCCCAGCCGGACCACCCTGGCCGGCATTGCCGCCACCATCGCCGGCGTCATGCTGCTGCTGGCCGGCTGATCCCCGTCGCGCCCGCAGCAGCCCGGTCGTATGGTGTCTCGATGCCCGTCACGCTCCCTCCGCGCGCCGCCCCCACTCTTGCCGCCATCGTCGGCATCAGCGGCCCTGACCTCACCCCCCAGGAAGCCGCCCTGTTCCGCGCCTACCCCCCGGCGGGCGTCATCCTGTTCCGCCGCAATATCCAGGACCCCGCCCAGCTCCGCCTGCTCACCGCAGCCCTGCGCGCCGTCCTTCCACCGACCGCCGTCATGATGCTCGACCAGGAAGGTGGCCGTGTCGCCCGCCTGCGTCCGCCGCACTGGGCCGCCCACCCGCCCTGCGGCGCCATCGGCGCCTTGCCGCCCGCCCAGGCCTTGCGCGCCGCCTGGCTCCAGGGCGCCCTGATCGGCCACCAATGCGCCCAAGCCGGCTTTGACACGGTTTGCGCCCCCGTCCTCGACCGCCGCCTGCCCGGCGCCAGCGAGGTCATCGGCGACCGCGCCTTCGCCGAATCCCCCGAGCTGGTCGCCCGCCTCGCCCGCGCCATGGCCGCCGGCCTGCTCGCCGCCGGGGTCCAACCGGTCGGCAAACACGCTCCCGGCCACGGCCGGGCCAGCGTCGACTCCCACCTCGCTTTGCCCACCGTCACCGCCAACGACCTGGACGCCGATCTGTTGCCCTTTGCCGCCAACGCCGACCTGCCCTGGCTGATGACCGCTCATATCGTCTACCCGGCCTGGGACCCCGTCCGCCCCGCCACCCTGTCCCCCACCATCATCCAACAGATCATCCGCGACAAAATCGCCTTCCGCGGCGTCCTGGTCAGCGACGACCTCGCCATGCAGGCGCTCGACGGCCCCCCCGAAGCCCGCGCCACCGCCGCCCTGGCCGCCGGCTGCGACCTCGCCCTCTACTGCCCCGGTGACCCCCAGGGCACCCAGGCCGTCCTGGCCACCGTCCCCCCCCTCACGCCCGCCGCCACCGCCCGCCTCGCCGCCGCCCGCGCCACCGCCGCCCAACGTGCCATCCCGCTTGACGAAGCCGCCCTGGCCGCCGAGCGCGCCCGCCTGCTGGCCTGACCCCGCCCAGCTTTGCGTCCCCGCCGCACTGCTGTACTTAGCGGCGCTCCCCCACCCCGCCCTGAAAGCTGGACCGTGCAAGAAATCGTCCTGTCCCTGCTGGCCGCCATCGCCGCGATCGTCCTGCACGAGGTCGCGCACGGCTACGCGGCGCTCGCCCTCGGCGACGACACCGCCAAGCGGCTCGGCCGCCTCACCCTCAACCCGATCGCCCATATCGACCGCGTCGGCACCCTGATCGTCCCCGGCGTGCTGCTGATCGCCCAAAGCATATTCGGCGGCCACTTCATGTTCGGCTGGGCCAAGCCGGTCCCGGTTGACGCCCGCCGCTTCCCCGACCCCCGCCGCGGCATGATGATCGTCGCCGCCGCCGGCCCGGCGATGAACTTCGCGCTCGCCTGGCTCACCGCCCTCGCGCTCAATATCGCCCCGGACCCCGACTCCACCCTCGGCGGCCTGGTGGTCGACTTCGCCTTCCCCTTCATCCTGTTCAACCTGCTGCTCGGCCTGTTCAACCTGCTGCCGATCCCTCCGCTCGACGGCGGCCGCATCATCGTCGGCCTGCTCCCCCTCAAGCTTGCCATCTTCTGGGCCAGCCTCGAACGCGCCGGCCTCCTGATCGTCATCGGCCTGCTGGTCCTCCTGCCGATGCTACTGCGCGACTTCGGCATCCCCTTCGACCCCGTCATGTCCACCCTCTGGCGCATCATCCACTGGGCCCTCGGCATCCTCCCCTTCCCCGACGGGCAAGCTCTCGGTGTCTGAACTCCCATCCCCCGCCCAGGGCGAACTCCCCGTCGCCCCTGAAGACCTCATGCTCCTGCGCCTGGACGGCTTCGAGGGCCCGCTCGACCTCCTGCTCGAACTCGCCCGCGGCCAGAAACTCGACCTCGCGAAGATCTCCATCCTCTCCCTGGTCGACCAGTACCTCGCCGTCATCGAGGGCGCGCGAAAGATCCGCCTCGAACTCGCCGCCGACTGGCTGGTCATGGCCGCGTGGTTGACCTGGCTGAAATCCCGCCTCCTCCTCCCCAAGGGCCACGAAGCCGCCGAGGAGGGCGAGTCCGCCGCCGAAATCCTCGCCGAACGCCTGCGCACCCTACAGGCCATGCGCCTGGCCGCCGCCTGGCTCGGCGCCCGCCCGCAACTCGGCCACGACATCTTCGTCCGCGGCCTGCCCGAAGACCTCGTCGACACCGACCGCTCCAAGCTGGCGCTCGACATCCCCGGCCTGCTGCGTGCCTATCTCGCCGCCATGACCCGCGCCGGCGCCCGCCGCCAGTATCGCCCCGCCATCCTCTCGGTCTGGACCGTCAAGGACGCGCTGACCCGCCTCGCCCTGCTGGTCGGCAACCTGCCCGACTGGGCCAGCCTGGAGCAATTCCTGCCCGAAACCCTCGGCACCCCCCTGCAACGCCGCGCCGCCCTTTCCTCCACCCTGCTGGCCGGCCTGGAGATGGCCCGCGGCGGCGCCATCCGCCTGCGCCAGGAACACGATTTCGGCCCCATCCTGGTCCGCCGCGGCGACACCGACGACCTCAGCGACGAGCGCCCCAATGTCTGACACCGACCGCGAATCGCTCTTCCGCCTTGCCGAGGCGCTGATCTTCGCCGCCACCACCCCGGTCACCACCCGCCAGCTCACCCAGCTCCTGCCCGACGGCGCCGACGCCGATGCCGTCCTGGCCCAGCTGCGCGAGCGCTATGCCACGCGCGGCGTCGAACTGGTCGAGGTCGGCGGCGGCTGGCAATTCCGCACCGCCCCCGACCTCGCCCCCAAGCTCCGCCGCGTTGTCCAGGTCCCGCGCCGCCTCCCCCGCGTCGCCATGGAGACGCTCGCCATCATCGCCTACCACCAGCCCGTCACCCGGCCGGAAATCGAGGAACTGCGCGGCGCCAGCCTGGGCCAGGGCACCCTGGACCAACTCCTCGAAGCCGGCCTCGTCGCGCCGCGCGGCCGCAAGGAAACCCCCGGCCGGCCGACCCTCTGGGGCACCACCCCCGCCTTCCTCTCGCAGTTCGGCCTCCAGCAACTGCGCGACCTCCCGCGCCGCGAAGACCTCCTGGTCGAGCCCACCCTGCTCACCCCCCAACCCGACCCCGCGCCGCCGCCCGCCGCCGCCGAACCCGCGCCGGAATCCTGACGCCCCCACGGTTTCCCACCCACCGGCTTTCCTGCTAGCAGAACGCCTCAGGAGACCTTCAGCCCCATGCCTCGCCGGACCCGCATGACCCGCCGCATCAATGACTGATCGCGCCCATGTTTGATTTCGCATGGTCCGAACTCGCCGTCATCGGCGTGGTGGCTCTGCTCGTCATCGGCCCCAAGGACCTGCCCGGCGCCATCAAGGCGGTCGGCGACATGGTGCGCAAAGCCCGCCGCATGGCCGGCGAGTTCCAAACCCATGTCGACGAGATGGTCAAGGACGCCGACCTCCAGGGCGTCCGCAACCAGATCAACGAAATCCGCAACTTCGACATCAAGGGTGCGCTGGAAAAGGAAATCGACCGCGACGGCACCATCCGCTCCGCCTTCGACACCTCCAACATCCCAACCCCGCTGCCCAGCACCGACCCGCTCGCCAGCCAGATCGACCTGCCGCCGCCCGAAGAACCCACTCTCGTCACCGCCGCCGAACTCGCGCCCGAGGACACCACTCCCGCCTTCATCCCGCCGGCTATCGCTCACCCGCCCGACATGCCCGAATTCATGCCGCCACGTGCCGCCAGGCCAGTCTGAGAAAGCAGTTCTTTTTTGAAAAAAAAGAACCAAAAAACTTTCATCCATTCGCCCTCCCGGGCAATGCCCAGGTCCCGCGCTGTCTTCGTCCACCTAAACGGACAAAAGTTTTTTGGTTCTTTTTTCCAAAAAAGAACGTCTTTCTTCCTTAACTGAGTTCCAGGTGACCACCGTGGCCAAGCTCGAAACCGAAGACACCATCGACGACAAGCCAATGCCCCTGCTCGAACATCTGGTCGAGCTGCGCACCCGCCTGATGTGGGCCATGGGCACCCTCTTCGTCACGGTGGTCGGCTGCTACTTCTTCTCCACCCACATCTACGCCTTCCTCGCCCAGCCACTGGTCGACATCCTCACCGCCCAATCCGGCGGCGAGCCCAGGCGCCTGATCTTCACCGCGCTGACCGAGGCATTCTTCACCTACCTCAAGGTCGCCTTCTTCGGCGGCGCATTCATCTCGTTCCCGATCATCGCCCACCAGGTCTGGCTGTTCATCGCCCCCGGCATGTACCGCAGCGAAAAGCGCGCCCTCGCCCCCTTCCTCCTTGCCTCCCCGGTGATGTTCCTCGGCGGCGCAGCACTGGCCTATTATTTCGTCTTCCCCGCCGCCTTCAAGTTCTTCGTCAGCTTCGAAACCCCCGCCGGCGCCGGCGGCGTGCCGATCCAGCTCGAAGCCAAGGTCGGTGAATACCTCGACCTGGTGATGAAACTCATCTTCGCCTTCGGCATCGCCTTCCAGATGCCGGTCGCCCTCTCGCTGATGGCCAAGGTCGGCATCGTCAGCTCGAAGGGGCTGAAAAAGGCCCGCCGTTACGCCATTGTCGGCATCTTCGTCGCCGCCGCCATCCTCACACCGCCCGACCCGATGAGCCAGATCGGCCTCGCCATCCCGCTCATGGCGCTCTACGAATTGTCGATCTGGGCCGCCAGGCTGGTCGAGCCGAAGCCCGTCGAAGAGGACGCCGCCTGATGCGCATCGCCTGCCTGCACACCGTCGACAGCAATATCGCCGTCTTCGAGGCCGCCGCATCCGGCCTCCCCGGTGTCACCCTGACCCACCACGTCCGCGCCGACCTGCTGAAGCGCGCCGAGGCCGCTGGCCAGTTGACCGACGAAATCCGCGACGAAGCCGCCGAACTCCTGCGCGAACTCGCAAGCGGCGTCGATGCCGTCCTGTTCACCTGCTCCACCGTTGGCCCCGCCGCCGAACGCGCCGACCTGCTCGCCCCGGTCCCGGTCCTGCGCGTCGACGGCGCCCTGGCCTCCGCCGCCATCGCCCGCGCCGCTGCCGGAAAGGGCAGGGTGGATGTCCTCTGCGCCGTCCAGACCACCGTCGAGCCCACTCGCGCCCTGTTCGAGCGCGTCGCCGACGGCACCGAAGTCACCATCAAGATGCACATCGCCCCCGGCGCCTGGGACGCCTTTCGCGCCGGCGACATCCCGACCTACCACCGCCTGGTCGCCGAAGCCGCCGACAAGCTCTACGCCGGAGGCGCCGAAATCATCGCCTTCGCCCAAGCCTC
>JANXSA010000562.1 GCA_025352915.1 Rhodospirillales bacterium
GTCCAGTTCTGCCAGTGGATGTCGTAGTTGTTGTACTCGCGCGCGGTGATGCGCGCGAGCCAGGCGCCGTATTCCAGGAACTCCATGGAGGTCTTCACCCCCACCTGGTTCAGGTAGAACGACACCGCCTCGGCCACCTCCTTGCTCTGCGCCGCGCGACCCGGCGTCTGGCCCCAGAATTTGTAGGTGCGGGAGAAGTCGAACTTCGCCTCCTCCAGCATCGCCCGCGCCTTCTTCGGGTCGAACGGGTACGGATCGCGGTCGATGTCGCAGCCCGTGATGTCCTTGTGGCAGGGTGCCGCCGAGATCGTCGCGTAGCCAAACATCACCCGGCTGATCAGCGTGCGCTTGTCGATGGCATGGTTCAGCGCTTGGCGCACCTTCGGGTCCTTAAACTGCCCGTGCTCGGCGCGGGTGTTCAGCAGGATGAAGATGTTTTGGAAGCTGGGCGCCACGATCACCTTGATGTTGCGGTCGGCCTCCAGCTGCTTGGCCACCTGCGGCGGCACGTTCACGATCGCGTCCACCTCGCCGGCGCGCAGCTGCGCAATGCGCGTCTGCGGATCCGACACCACCCGCATCACCAGCCGGTCGATCTTCGGCTTCTTGCCCCAGTGGTCGGCGAAGGCGGCCAGCTCGATCTGCTCCTTGATCCGCCGCGACACGAAGCTGTACGGCCCGGTACCCACCGGCGCGCGCCCGAAGCCCTCGTCGCCCATCTTCTCCAGCGTCGCCTTGTCGACGATGTAGAAATACTCGCCCAGGTTCTCCAGGATCGAAGCGTCCGGCTTGGCGAGCCGCAGCCGCACCGTCAGGTCGTCGACAATCTCCGCCGCCTCGATGTTGCGCGTCAGGATCGCCGCCCGCGGATTGCGCGTCTCCGGCGAATTGGCGCGCAGCAGCGAGAACACGACGTCCTCGGCGGTGAACGCCTCGCCGTTGTGGAATTTCACCCCCGGGCGCAGCTTGAAGGTGTAGGTCTTGCCGTCCGCGCTTACCTCGTGGCTCAGCGCCAGCTCCGGCGCCAGCTTGCCCGCGTTGTCGTGGCCGTACAGCCCCTCGAAGGTGTGGTTGAAGAACTGGTAGTCGCCGCCGCCCGAGATCTTGTGCGGGTCGATGCTGGTCGGGTCGATGCCCACCGCCACCGTGACCGTCTTCTGCGCAGTTGCCGTTTCACTGGCCAAGCCCATCATCAGAACAGCCATCGACACGCTTCTCGCCAGTGCGCGCATGTTGTGCTTCCCCACCTTGTCCGATTTTGACGCCATGCTACCAGACGGGTCCCGTCCAGCAACCTGCAATGTGACCGCCGGCTCGATCGGATCATCGCCGCCGTCCCGGTCGGCGAGCCGGGGCGCAAGTTACACAAGCGCATGCTCGCCAACCGAGCGCGCCTGTTCGTGTTCATCATCAACCGGGACGTGCCGTATACCAACAACATCTCCGAGCGCCATCTCCGGCCCAGCGTGATCTTCCGCAAAGTGACCAGCGGCTTCCGCTGCGAGTGGAGCGCCGAGACCTACGCCGTCTTTCGCTCTGTCGGCAGCACCGCAAAGGCCAACCGAGCCGCGGTTCTCGGCACTGTCCGCTTCGTGCTGGCAGCCAAACTACCCGTGCACCCGATCGTACGGGTGGGGTGAGCAATTTCCAATTGGCTGGCGCAGCGCCTGCCCGTACTATAGCGTTCGGCCAAGGAAATGGGCCTTCGGCGAATGGTTCTAGCGTTCACCGAACCTAGGGTGCGGCTGCAGAGGTAGCGACGACGCACATGGAATCATTACATCTCACGATCAGAGAGTCGGCCACGGCAAAACTACAACATCTGTCGACCGCGCCTCCGATTGTCGCGCACGGCTTCGTAGACGCCGCCTATGCTGCAGACCGGATGCGAGATGCCGCGGGCATCGCGGTCGAGATCGTACCAAAGAGGCGCGGCCAGCTCGACTTTAAGGCCAATCTACGCCGCCGGGTCGTTAAGCGGTGGCCCGCGAAGTTCGGACGAAACCGCTGCCTGTCGACTGCAGTCGCGGTAACCGCGGAATCAGCCAAGGCCTTCTGCCAAGCGGCGTCAGCTATGCTGCTCATTCGACGATCAGGATGTTCTGTATGAACGCTCATTATATTCGGAACCACGGCGCATTTGCTGCGCTGAAAACCGATGGTTCGGTGGTCACCTGGGGTTACTCTGCTTACGGGGGTGACAGCAGCGCTGTTGCAGGCAGCCTCACCAGTGGCGTGGTTGCAATATATTCGACTCAGGACGCTTTTGCGGCATTGAAGACCGACGGATCGGTGGTCACCTGAGGTTCCCCTGGCGGGGGTGACAGCAGTGCTGTGGCATCCAGCCTCAGCAGTGGCGTGGTTACGATCTATTCGTCTCTGAGCGCTTTTGCGGCATTGAAGGCTGACGGATCGGTGGTCACCTGGGGTGGCAACGGTGGCAACAGCAGCGCTGTCGCATCCAGCCTCAGCAGTGGCGTGGTTACGATCTATTCGAATGGCAGCGCATTTGCTGCCCTGAAGGCTGACGGCTCGGTGGTCACCTGGGGTTACTCTGATTACGGGGGTGACAGCAGCGCTGCGGCATCCAGCCTCAGCAGTGGCGTGGTTACGATCTATTCGAATGCGCAGGCAGTGGCTGCACTAAAGACCGACGGCTCGGTGGTCACATGGGGTAATTTTTCTTACGACGGTAACGGCAGCGCTTCGGTATCCAGACTCAGTAGTGGAGTCATTGCGATATATTCGAGTGAGGGGGCATTTGCTGCACTAAAGACCGACGGATCGGTGGTCACCTGGGGTTACTCTGCTGGCGGGGGTGACAGCTGGGCTGTCGCATCCAGCCTCAGCAGTGGCGTGGTTACGATCTATTCGAGTGCCTACGCATTTGCTGCCCTGAAGGCTAACGGTTCGGTGGTCACATGGGGTATTTCTAGTAAGGGGGGTGAAAGCAGCGCTGTGGCATCCAGCCTCAGCAGTGGTGTGGTCAAAATCTTTTCAAACCGAAATGCCTTCCCGCTTATCAACCAATTGGCACTATTTTTTGTGCGAACACGGACCTTCGTGTGAGGTTTGATGAGGTTGCGATCGCTCGGCAGAGTGCCGGGATCATCTCGGCCATTTTGCGGCGTCGATTTGTGGTCCAGCAGAATGCGCCGAGGTAGTCGTTTGTATGCTTGGCCGAGATCGCCTTGTGGGTCGCCTTGATGGCGGTGCTGAGGTTGGCGATCGCGGTGTTGAGGACGAAGAAGGCGGCACCGCGCTGGCGTGGTGGGCGTTTGCTGGCGGTGATGGTGCGCTGGTGGCTGCGGCCCGTGGTGGCGAAGGCTGCGAAAGCCCGGAGCCCGTCGGTATGGACATGGGCGGTCGGTGCCAGGCAGGCAGCGCCGAACGCCTGCACGGCCGCTGCGGTGAAGCCGCGGACAACCTGCATGGCGATGTGGCCCATGCGGCCTCCGGGATGGCGTTCGGCTGCGGCGATGACGCGGGTTTTTCCTGCTGGACCAGAGCCTTGGTTGCGTTCGCCGCCGAGATAGACGTCGTCCGCCTCAACCACCAGGGCGGCGCCGCCGTCATCGCCCGGACCCCCAACGAGATAGCGGCTCTCGCGTTCGGTCATGGCGTGGCGCAAGCGCTTGTGCAGATACCAGGCGGTCGGGGTAGCTCACGCCAAGGCGTCGGCCGAGTTCGACGGCGGAGATGCCCTGCTTGGTGCTGCTCATCGCATGCATGGCGCGAAACCAGGTCACCAGCGGCAGTTTGGTGTGCGTCATCACCGTGCCGGCGGTCACCGACCAGCGCCGGTTGCAGCGCGTGCAGCCGACCCGGCGACCACAGAGGTAATTCCGCTCATTCCCGCAGTCCGGGCACACCATGCCGGCCTGCCGGCGCGTGGCTATCAACGCCGCAAGACATTGCTCCTCCAAGCTGTAGCGCCGCTCAAACTCAGCGTCCGTCAGGCCTCGCATCAGCGCGCGCATCGGAGGTAACTCCATGATGGAGCTCACTATACGTGATGCAATCAGGATGTACAAGACCGTGCTGCATGGTTGATAAGCGGGGAGAGGCTTGGTGCCGGGCTTCGACCGCTGCTCCACCCGCACCCGAAGGTCTCCCGATAGCGTCCGTGCCATGATTGCTGGCCTCCTACCAGCAATCATGGTGAATCAGATCACCACCGCGTCGGGAAAATGCTTTCCAATCGGATCGATCGGGTTTCGCTCTAGGCGATTCAAAAGACTCACATTTCCGCCGACACTCGCTTGTTCGTGCCGATATCGTGATGAGATGTGTGAATGCCGCAGGAGGGTCGGCGGGGGGCAATTATCACACCACCTTCGAGGTGTGGCTGATGCGCCTGGGCATCCGGCTGTTGCATGGCCGGGCCTATCACCCGCAGGCGCAGGGCAAGGAGGAGCGGTTTCACCGCACGCTCAATGTCGAGGTGCTGCAGGTGCGCCTGTTCACCGATCTGGCCGCATGCCAGGCCGCCTTCAACGCCTGGCGGCCGATCTACAATGAGCAGCGCCCGCATGAAGGCATCGGCCTGGCCGTGCCGGCGAGCCGATATCGACCAAGCCCATTCGCCTTTCCCGAGGTGCTGCCCGAGCCCGAATATCACCACAGTGACCAGGTCCGACGCGTCGGAACCGACGGCACCACGAGCTTCAAAGGTCGAAGGATCAAACTCTCGCAGGCCTTCGCAAGCAGCGACGTTGCATCCAGACCCACACACGACGAGACCCTGTGGGACGTGTTTTTCATGCGTTGCTTGCTCGCAAAGCTCGACATCAAAGAGCAAACTGCGCATATCACAACCGTCAGGTATGTCTCCGAACGTACGTCAGCCATGTCTCCGGTTTGAACACCCCTGGCGGGTCTGGGCGGAGCCCAGCCTTGCCACGCTATCCTTCATAGCAACCGGCCTCGCGCCCACGCTGGCGCACCAACGCCAGGACAGTGTCGCAGGTCGGCATGGCGTGCCCTGTGACAGCCCCGAGTTCGACCACCGCGCCCAGCAGGGCGTCGATTTCCATCGGCCGGCCGCGTTCGAGGTCTTGCAGCATCGAGGTTTTGTGCTCGCCGACTTCCGCGGCACCGTCGATGCGTTTTTCCAGCGAAACGGCAAAGCGAATTCCCAACGCTTCCGCCACCGTCTGGGCTTCGAGCATCATGGCGCGGCAGAGCGCGCGCAAATCTGGGCGGCCGGTGATGGTGGCCAGTGTGGCACCGGTAAGCGCGGAGACCGGGTTGAAGCAGAGATTGCCCCAGAGCTTGATCCAGATTTCGTCGCGAATGCGTGGGCGGATCGGCGCTTTGAGGCCGGCAGCGATCAGCAGCTTCGACAGCGCTTCGATGCGGGGAGAACGGCTGCCGTCGGGTTCGCCGAGGGAGAAGCGGTCGCCGTAGGTGTGGGTGATGACCCCGGGCGCGGTCACTTCGGCGGCGGGATAGACAACGCAACCGATCGCCTGGGATGGCGGAAGGATGTCCCAGAGCTTGCCGCCGGGGTCGACGGATTGGACGCGACGGTTCTGGTGCGCGCCTTCGAGGCCATGGAAATACCAGTAGGGGACGCCATTGATGGCGGTGACTAGGGCGGTATCGGGGCCGATCATCTTTGCGATGTCTGGGGCGGCAAATGGCAAGGAATGCGCCTTGAGGGTGATGATGACGTAGTCCTGTGGGCCAAGTTCGGCGGCGTCGGCAGTGGCGCGGGGATGGACGATGGTTTCGGTCTCGCCCTCGATCAGAGCGAGGCCGTTTCGTTGTATAGCGGCAAGATGGGGACCGCGAGCGACGACGGAAAGCTCGGCCCCGGCGGAGGCCAGCTTGACTCCCATTAGCCCGCCGATGGCGCCGGCGCCGAAGATTGCAACTTTC
>JANXSA010000568.1 GCA_025352915.1 Rhodospirillales bacterium
ATAAGGTCCAGGGGCTTGGCCCCCGGGCGGGTCTGGGCAGAACCCAGCCTTAACTTCCCTGCATCCATTCAAAAGGCAAATAAGAATCAAGACCCAAGCGAAAAATGCGCCGGCAGGATGCTCCGCAAGGCGTAGATCAGCTTGTCCGCCTGGCATGGCTTCTGCAAGTGCACCGCCCCGGCAAAAGCGTCACTATGTTGGCCCGCAGAATATCCCGACAGCACCAGGAATGGTACCCCGCGCTCCGTCAGCGCCGACGCTGCCGGGCCTGAGCTTACGCCGCCCAGATTAGCGTCCAGGATTGCCGCATCGCAGAAGCCGCTTTCGATGACCGTCATCGCGCGTTCAAGTTTCGTCGCCACGCCGGCGATTTCGAAGCCAGCGAAAATAAGAATATCTTCCAACGTGAACGCGATCATCGGCTCATCCTCAACGATGAGCACGCGCGCCGCTTTACCAGTGTCCATTGTCATTCTGACCGATCAGGTCGCCCCCGCCGCGTCGATCAGCACATTACTCGCTGGCGCACTCAAGCACCACGAAAGGCCATTTTCCGCGAACGCAATTTCGACAACGCCATCCACCGCTGTTTCTGCCATCCGCTTGATGACCATCTGTCCGAAGCCTTTATGCGTTGGCGCCTGCACCTTCGGCCCGCCCTCTTCCAGCCAGGACAGCGAAAATGCCTGGGATGCCGCGGCGGTTGTTTGCCATGCTATCCGCACCCGGCCGTCGCCATTTGAAAGCGCACCGTATTTCGCGGCATTGGTGGCGAGTTCGTGCAGCGCCATGCCGATGGCTTGGGCGGCGGACGTCGTCAGCATCGACGGCGGGCCATCCATCGTGATGCGCGTGCCGATCACATCCTTGAAATGCGCCAGTTGCGCCGCCACCAGCTCCGTCATCTCGACACCATGCCAAAGGTTCTTGACCAACAAGTCATGGCTGGCGGCGAGGCCATCGATGCGCTCGGCCAGGCGCGCCGCAAACGTTGCGGGATCGCCGTGTTTCGCCGTCTGATGGGTGACGGCCTGAACCACGGCGAGCAGGTTTTTCGCCCGGTGGTTGACTTCCGCCATCAGCAACTGGGCGTGCTCTTCGGCGCGCTTGCGCTCGGTGATATCGAAGTGCACCCCGAGAAACCGCCGCTTCAGGCCAGCCCCGCCGGCACCTTTGCCTTGCTCGGCAAAAACCGCCCAGCGCCCCGTTAGCCAGCGGATGTCGCCATCGGCGCGGACGATGCGAAATTCCGCATCCGGCTGCCCGGGCTGATCCGCCTGCGCCAACTTCGCGCGGAGCAATTCGGCATCGTCGGGATGGACATGACGGAAAAACGTCTCCGGACCAGGCGGCGCGTCGCCCGGCCGCAAGCCGAGAAGCTCGAATTCCACCGAATTCCAAATTGGCGCGTCGTTGTCGAAATCGCCATAGAAGGTGCCGATCCGGCACGCCTCCAGCACCAGCCGCTGCCGTTCCTCAATCTCTCGCAACGCCTCTTCGCTCTGCCGGCGCTCGGTGATGTCGCGAATATTGCACTGCACAACGGAGTGGCCGTCCTCGTTATAGAGATTGGCCACCACCTCCACCTCCCGGCGCCCGCCATCCCTGGATTGCAACGGCAGGTTCTCATACCGCACCTCGCGCGTGGCTTTCAGCGCCTGGAACATGTCCCGGCTTGCCTGTGCATCCGTGAGGAAACCGATCTCAAACAGCTCCTTGCCGACCAGCGCGTCGCGCGGATGGCCGAGCAGCACCGTCATGAACGGATTGGCGTCGATGATCTTGCGCGTTCCGGGATCGACAATCAAAACGCCGTCATGCGCCGCTTCAAACAGCCGCCGGTACCGGGTTTCCGAATTGCGCAGGCTGGCCGCCGCGATCTCGCGATCGGTAATGTCCTGGATCGTCCCGATAACACGCGCGGCGCGGCTGCTGCCATCTGGCGTCCACCGGCCTTTGACCTCAACCCAGCGCGTCCGGCCATCGCGACGGCGGATGCGGCCGGCGAAGACCAGCGGCTCGCCAGCCTGCACGGTGCGGGTCATGGCATGCTCAAGCGCCGCGAGATCCTCGGGAACGACGAATTTCGCCACGAACCGGGCCGAGCTGATACTCGCCGTCGAGCGCACCAGGCCCAGGATCTGCTGCGGATACTGGTTCTCCCACACCACGATGTCCTTGTCGGGCTGCCAGGACCAGAACCCCAGCTGCGCCGCCTCGGTCGCCAGCCGCATCCGCTCGACGCCCTCCGCCAGCACCTCCTCCGCCTGC
>JANXSA010000613.1 GCA_025352915.1 Rhodospirillales bacterium
ACAACCACCCCAGCGGCGACCCCACCCCCTCGCGCGACGACCTGGAGATGACCCAGGAGGTCAAGCGCGCAGCCACCGCCCTGTCGATCACGCTGCACGACCATGTCATCATCGGCAACGGCAAGTGGCTGAGCTTCCGCCAGGAGGGATTGCTGTGACCGACCCCCGCCTCGACCACGTTCGTCACGTCCACATCGCCGACGTCACCCCGTTCGACTACGCCTTCGAAGGCCCGATCCGCGCCCGCATGACCGATATCGGCCGCACCCTGGGCACGCAGAAAATCGGCCTCGCCATCCAGACCGTCGCGCCGGGCAACTGGTCCTCGCGCCGCCACCGCCACGAAGTCTGCCTCTACCCCAACCAAGGCGTGGCCTTCATCGAAGGCCTCGGCGCCGAAATGCCGCTCGACCAGGCACAGCCCAGCGCATGGACCGAGGAACGGCGCGGGCGCTGATGGTCGTGCCGCAAGCAAGTTCAGCGCAGCGATACCTCGGCCACGTTATTCTTTACCTGCTCCTTCGGATCGCTACCCAGCAGCAATTTCAGCCCGGTCACAAAACTCGATCCGCTATACCAGATCTGCGCCCGCTCCGTGTCCAGCCGCAACAGCGCCAGGTTCGGATCGTCCTTGCCCCCCTGGTACCACGCCGCGATAAAGCGGTTCCACAGCCTGTCGATCACCGCGCGATCATTGTCCACCCGGATACTGCCATGCACGGTAGCGAACACATCGTGCCCTTTGGACACGAAGGTCGCGATCGCCCTGCTGTCGCCGGTCAGCAGCTCAACGATCTTGTTGTCCTTTCCGGCGAAAAACCAGATCGGCCCCTGTTCGCCTTCGACTTGCGCGGTCATTGGCCGCGTGTGGCCATCCTCCACGCCGTCAAGGCCAAGCATCATCGTCATGTCGGACTGCAATGCTTTCCAGAATTTGGCTTCAAGTTCCTGCGGGGTCGGCATAGAATGCTCCCAATATCGGTGCGCCACCATGGCACCGTTCAACGTCCGCAGGTAGAAAAAATTCGTCCATCACGCAGTTGTTGATCGGCATAACTTCGGACGGTATAGGCAGTATTCCATACAACTGTCCTCTATGCAGGAGATCTTCATGCTCTTTCTCCCGATCGTCGCCTTCGTCGAAGGTCTTGGCGCCAACGTGAAGCTGGACCAGGCACAGCCCAGCGAGTGGACCGAGGAACGGCGCGGGCGCTGAATGCACCGCACGTAACGCTGGCGCCTCCCGCGCGTCCCACCTGCAACACCATGCCGGGAAATCGATCATGAACCGCCGCCTCCTGCTCGCCGCCCTCATCGCCCCCGGCTTGGCCCTTGTCGCCGCCGCCCCGGCGCCCAAGGCCGGGCCGGTCAACACGGATCGCGGCCTCGCCATCGAGGGCCACGACCCCGTCGCCTACTTCACCGACTCCCGCGCCACCCGAGGCCGGGCGGACATCACCGCCCAGCACGAAGGCACCACCTACCGCTTCGCCAGCGCCGCCAACCGCGACGCTTTCCGCGCCAGTCCGGAAAAATACCTGCCGCAATACGGCGGCTACTGCGCCTTCGGCCTGGCGCGCGGCTACAAGGCGGCGATCCAGCCGACCGCCTTCACCATTGCCGGCGGCCGCCTCTACCTGAACTACAACGCCAGCATCCAGGACCAGTGGCGCCGCCAGCAGGCCGCCGACATCCGCCTCGCCGACACCAACTGGCCGAAGGTCATCAACAGCCCGGACGTGGCGCGCTGAGCCGGATTGCGCCACTCTCCCGCCGCCAGGGAGAGCGCGAACGTGACCAAGCCGAACAACGTCCTGTTCATCATGTGCGACCAGCTGCGCTGGGACTACCTGTCCTGCACCGGCCACCCCAGCCTGCACACCCCGCACATCGACGCGCTCGCCGCGCGCGGGGTCAACTTCACCCGCGCCTATGTCCAATCCCCGGTCTGCGGCCCCAGCCGGATGAGCTTTTACACCGGCCGCTACATGCGCAGCCACGGCAGCAACTGGAACCGCTTTCCGCTGCGCATCGGCGAACCGACGCTAGGTGACGCACTCGCGCCGCTGGGCGTGCGCAACGTGCTGGTCGGCAAGACCCACATGGCGGCCGACTCCGAAGGTATGAAACGACTCGGCATCCCGCCCGACTCCCGGCTCGGCGTCATCGCGAGCGAATGCGGCTTCGAGCCCTTTGAGCGCGATGACGGCCTGCACCCAGGCCCCTCGCGCCCGCGCCCGAACTACGACGACTATCTCCGAAACCTCGGCTACAGCGCCGAAAACCCATGGGAAGACTGGGCCAATTCCGGCGGCGACCCCGACGCCCTGCTGAACGGCTGGCTGCTCGCCCATGCCGACAAGCCCGCGCGCATCCCCGAGGAGCACTCCGAAACCCCCTACATGACGCGGCGGGCGATGGACTTCATCGCCGAGGCCGGCGACGCCCCCTGGTGCCTCCATCTCTCGTACATCAAGCCCCACTGGCCCTATATCGTGCCGGCGCCATACCACAACATGTACGGCCACAATGACCTGGTGCCGGTGGTGCGTGACCAAGCCGAGCGCACCGATCCCCACCCGGTCTTCGCCGCCTTCCAGCAATTCCGGGTCAGTCAAAACTTCTCCCGCGACGAGGTCCGCGCCCGCGTGCTGCCGGCCTATATGGGCCTGATCAAGCAGATCGACGACCAGATCGGCGCGCTGATGGCCTTCCTCGAAGTCCGCGGCGAGCTGGCCACCACCACCATCGTCTTCACCTCCGACCACGGCGACTATCTCGGCGACCACTGGCTCGGCGAAAAAGACCTGTTCCACGAATGCTCGGTCCGCATCCCCCTCATCATCGCCGACCCCTCGCCCGCCGCCGACGCGACGCGGGGCACCATCTGCGACGCCCTGGTCGAAGCCATCGACCTCGCCCCCACCTTCGTCGAAAACTTCGGCGGCACCGTAGCCCCGAACGTCATGGAAGGCCGCTCGCTGATGTCTCTGCTGCGCGGCCAATCCCCCATCTGGCGCCAATACGCCTTCAGCGAATACGACTACGCGATGCAAGACGCCCGCGCCACGCTCGGCCGCGGCGTCGGCGAATGCCGGCTGTTCATGGTGTTCGACGGACGCTGGAAATACATCCATGCCCAGGGCTTCCGCCCGATGCTCTACGACCTCCAGACCGACCCAAACGAATTCCACGACCGCGGCGCCGACCCCGCCTGCGAAGCCGAACGGACCCGCCTCAAGGACGCCCTGTTCGACTGGGCCCTGCGCGACCACAACCGCATCACCATGCCGAATGCCCGCATCGCCGCCTACACCCGGGTTGCCCAGCTCAAGGCCGGCATCCTGATCGGCTACTGGGACGAGGCCGAACTCGCCGCCGCCCGCAAAGAGGCGGGATTGTGAACATCCCGCGTCGCGCCGTGCTCGCCGCCCCGCTGAGCGTCGCCGCCATCCCAGTCCACGCAGCCCCCAAGGCCGAACCCTGGCCGCTCTGGGAACGCCACGACCCCGCCGCCGCCGCCACCATCGACCACGCCCCCTGGCGCCAATTCCTCACCACCCATCGTCGAGACGGTGCCGACGGCATCGCCCGTCTCGCCTACACGGCAGCGATGGCCGACCGCACCGCCTTGGAAGCCGACATCGCCCGCCTCGCCGCGCTGCCGATCAGCCGCTTCAACCGGCTGGAACAGTTCGCCTACTGGGTGAATCTGTACAACATGACCACGGTGCTGACCGTCCTGCGCCACTACCCCGTGGCGTCAATCCGCGACATCAAGATTTCCCCCGGCTGGTTCAGCACCGGCCCCTG
>JANXSA010000491.1 GCA_025352915.1 Rhodospirillales bacterium
CATGTTTCGCTCAAGGAGCTGAAGGCAGATCCGGCTTTGTCGGAGATGCTTTTGATTCGACACACGCGGCTGTCGGTGATGCCGATTACGCGCCTGGAATTTAACCGAATCGTATCATTGTCCAACGAGGTTGCTCCAAAATGACGTTAGACTGGCGGCCTTTTTCAGTATTGCCCGAGGGTGAGCGCCCGCAAATTCCGCGATCGATCGACATGATGGAAGGCGTTGAGGATATCCCCGGCATCGCGCTGGCGGAGGGCCTGAAGTGGGACTGGGAAAGCTTCCCGGAGTACCTGGACGCGCTGGCCCGCCTGCCGCGGACCATCGATGTCGGCGCCCAACTCGCCCACCATCCCTTGCGCGTCTACGCCATGGGTGAACGCGCCATCAACCGCGAGAACGCCACCGCCGACGATATCGCGCTGATGAGCCGCCTGGCCGAGGAAGCCATGCGCGCCGGCGCCTTCGGCTTCACCACCAGCCGCACCAACCAGCACAAGACCCCCGATGGCCAACTGGTGCCGGGCCGCTACGCCGAGGAGATCGAGCTGCTGGAGATCGGCCGCGGCATGGCCCGCGCCGGCCGCGGCACCTTCGGCATGCTCAGCGATTTCGACGACGAGGCCGCCGAGTTCAAGTGGATGACCGAGATTGCCCGTATAACCAAGCGGCCGATGTGGTTCCTGCTGACCGACCGCAGCTACGACCCCGGCCGCTGGCGCCGCCTGATGGACGGCGTCCGCGCCGCCCGCGCCCAGGGCATTCCGTTGGCCGCCCAGGTGGCCGGCCGCACCGTGGGGCTGATTCTCGGCCTGACCACCTCGCTGAACCCGTTCGCGCTGCGGGAAGGCTATGCCGCGCTGGCTCACCTGACCCCGGCCGAGCAATTGGCCGAACTGCGCAAGCCCGAGGTGCGCGAGGCAATCCTGCGGGAGGAAGCCTCCCCGCGTTTGATGGACGTGCTGCCGCCGCTGTCCCGCCAGATCGCCACCCGCTGGGACCGCATGTACATTCTGGGCGACACGCCCGACTACGAGCCGCCGCCGGAGCGCAGCATCGAGGCGATGGCCGCCCGCACCAACAAGACCCCAGCCGAGTTCTGCTACGACTATTTCACGGGCGGCGATGGCGGCCGGATGCTCTACTTCCCCGTCACCAATTACGTCCATGGCGACCTGGAAGTGGTACGCGAGATGATCACCGACCCGCATACCGTGCTGGGCCTGTCAGACGGCGGCGCGCATTGCGGCGTGATCTGCGACAGCTCGCTGCCCAGCTTCATGTTGACCCATTGGGCGCGCGACCGCACCCGCGGCGACAAGCTGCCGCTGGAGTTCCTGGTCAAGCGCAGCACCAGCGAAACCGCCGACTTCTTCGGCATGCCCGACCGTGGGCGCCTGGCAGTGGGCAAGAAGGCCGACGTCAACGTCATCGACTTCGAGCACCTGCGCCTGCATCACCCTGAGATGATCTACGACCTGCCCGCCGGCGGCCGCCGCCTGGTGCAACATGTGGATGGCTACGACATGACCCTGGTCAGCGGCGTGCCGATCTTCGAGCGCGGCGTCGAGACCGGCGCCCGCCCGGGCAAGCTGATACGCGCGCAGTAACGCGCTACCGGACGCGGCTACCTGGCCGCGTCCGGGTTTACCGCCCGCACCACGAACTCCTCGACGGAGGGCCGGTAGGCGTCCCAAATCCGGCGCAACTCGCCCACCGCCTCGGGGGCCAGGTCCACCCGCAAATCCACCAGCGGGAACGCCTCCCGCTCCACCACCAGCAGCACCGCCGAGACCACCGGGTTCGGCTCCCCACCCGCGGCCAGCCCGGCTTCCAACCCTCGCATCAGGCGCTCGGCCAAGGGCTCCGCCTTGTTGCCCAGGAAGGCGTCGCGCATCGCCGCGGGCACGTGGTCATTGGCCAGGATGTTGCCCAGCGCCACCACGTCCTGGCCATGCGCCGCTTCCAGGCTCGGCTTCACCCGCGCGCCATGGAAATGCGCGGTGCGCCCTTGCGCATCCAGCACCGCCAGTTGCCGCCACTGATGGTCCGGCGTGCTGGCGACCAGCGCCGCCAGCGCCTGGTGCGCCGTGCAGCCGGAACGCAGCAGCGCCAGGCCGCGCCGCCCCAACCGAGGGTCCGTACGGTGCTGCGTCAGCACCGCCCCCACGCCCGGCGCGCAGAACGGCACCCGGCTGCCGACGGCGATGGAGGAGGTGGTCACGGCAGCGCCGAATTGCCCGGTGCGGGCACAGCGGCCAATCAAGGAAAAAGTCATCCGCCTATCAAACGCCGCCGCCCGCCGTGCTGTCCAGCCACCACTGCCGCGCGGGGCTGGCACACTGCTTGTTGCGCCTGGCGCCCAACCGCCCGGAGCCTGGCCATGGATATCAGCGTCTTCATTCCCACCAACCAGCGTTGGCAGCCATGCCCGCTGCGCCGAAATGCTGGGCGAGGTGGCGGCGATGCCCGGCGGGAAGGGCATCATGCTGACCTTCAACGACTTTCTGCTCGGCATGGAGAAGTTCGGCCAGAGGATCCCGCCGCTGATGCGTTGCCACGCCGACGGCATCCTGCCAACGGCGTTATAGCGGCCTTAGCAATGCTGTCCGTAGGTTCGGGTCATCCGGGGGCACGCCCCCAAACCCCAACCGAAGGACCTCTCCCTTGAGCATCTCCGGCATTTCCGGCGCCACTGTCCCTGGCGTCCACCCGCATGGCGTCCACGGCAAGCATGGTGCCCATGGCAAGCACGGCGCCCACGCGCCGGCGGGCGCCCCGGCC
>JANXSA010000625.1 GCA_025352915.1 Rhodospirillales bacterium
GCCCCAAAACCACCCGCCCCAACCATGCCACCAAGCCAACGAAGCCAACGAATCTTCTCTCCCCTCGCGCTCGGGCGTGGGGAGCCGGAGGGGGGCTCTTGCTCACTGGCTCCCACCACCCCCAACCCAATCCCTTGCCACCCCCTCACCACCTCAATACCCTCCCGCAAGGAGCCCAAACCCCTCCCCCGGAACCCCGCCCCACGTGAACGGCTTCGTCTCCTACTCCCACGACGACCACAAACACTTCGAGGAACTCGCCACACACCTCGCCGCCATCAAGCGCGCCTACCCCGTCGCCCTCTGGACCGACCACGAAATCCACACCGGCTCCGTTTGGGAACAGCGCATCGCCGACGCCATCACCGCCGCCGAAATCTTCGTCCTCCTCGTCAGCAACAACTTCATCAACTCGGACTACGTCTGGAACACCGAACTCCCCGCCGACGAACATGCCCAACGCCGATGTCAAGGCTGCACCTGGGAAGCACACGAAGCGGCGATCAAACTGCACCGGGTGTTGACATAGATGTTAACGATTGCCAGTTATGTGCAGATCGGCCTGTTGGTCGGCTGGGACTCACCCGGTGCTGCCCAGCCGCTTCGAAATCTCTTTGTCTCAAAGCGCTTTCTGGAGGAGTTCAACGCACTGCCCGACCTGCCCGCCTATGGCTTGGCGCGTCGGGGTCCATCCGCCAAGGAGGCGCTCGAAGCACTAATGAACCGGTTTGTGTTGGGCCAACCACCCGTCCAGTTGATCCGCCGCCTCGGACCCGGCATGCACCCGCTCGTGAAGCGAATGCCGCGCCCAAACCAGGCAGTGGCCTACCTGCGCACCGAAAAACTGCGGGTCTTCGGCTTCTTCCACCGTCCTAATAGCTTCGTCGCGCATACCGTCCAGACCGCAGCCGAAATCAAGGCGACGAACGGCTACCGAGCACAGGCGGCCGGCGTCGCGCGGCTGATGAGCCGCCTGAGCCAATCGGAAATTGATGAGAGCACCGATGCCGAACACCTTGTCTCCTGACGATCACGCAGCACTCGAAAGCCTCCTGGCGGAGTTCGGCAGCGCGGTGACGACTGGCATTCATCATGCCGACCCTGCAGCCGTCGCCGCCGCAATGCTGATGCAACACGCCCGCTTCCTCGTTGCGGACGCCGCCGCGAACGACAGCGTGTCAATCCGAAAGCTCGCTCAGCGCCTGGGCGTCTCCGCCTCGGCGGTCAGCCGGGCGCTCAACAGCGACGGCGACATCCGCCTCGGCACCCTGGCGGCCTTCGCCCATGCCCTGGGCCGTGAGTGGGAGATGCGACTCCGGCCGATCGACCACAGCCAGCACCAGGCTGTAAACTTCCGTAAAATCGTGCCCTCCGCTGGCGCTGCACCCGGTTTGGTGCTCGGCGAAGTGCAGTTGGTCAACCAACAATGAAACACAAACCATCAACGGCGACCGCGCTATTCTTTGACGAGCTGCGCCCAGAAGCCAATCAAAAGATGTCCTGCATGGGCTTGTACTCTGATACTCTCTACTTGCTCAATCCCGATGCAACGCCTGTCGATCGGCTGGCCATTTTGGCCATCGCCCACTGGGATTTCGACACCGCTCCCCTCAAATTCCTGTTCGAGATCATACTGCCGAGCGAAACCCGTGCCTTTCCGATCGAACTGCCCGAGCCAGCCCCACCGCGTCCGACAAGCCCGTCTCCCTTCGCAGGTCTCAGCGTGAAATTGCCCCTGAATCTTCGGATCGCCCCATTGGTAGACGGGGATGTCGTCGAGGTGTGGCTCGCCATTCAAGGAACTGCCGACGAGCAGGAGCGGTATCCTATGGCTCGTTTGAACGTCAAATCGACAACCCAGCAAGTGGCCGCCTCAGCGCAACCCGTTGAACCGCCGACCGGAAAGACGCGCAGGGCCCAACGCCGGTCAACCGTCACGGCCAGATCGCCGCAGTGAAGCGACGTCGGTACATTCGCGTCGCCTCTCCCCGGTGAGATTTTGATGCCCTGACGGCGCTCAAACTCCGGACGCACCTGACCACCGGTTTCATCTCCCGGTCCGCTGCCACGCTCCCGCAATCCCCCATCTTTTCCGGTCCCGTCATCGGCATCGAAGCCGCGCCGCACACCATAGAGAGATAAAAATCCCCGACGGTAAAATTTCCCTTGCTATCCATAAGTTAGTGAATTATATTACCCATCATGCATCCACTAGCTACGCTACTAACCCACATCCTCACCGGCCTCCGCTCCGCCATCGCCGCCCACATGGCGCGGCCGGACGCCGAAGCCGCGATCATGCCCTGGCCCCGCCCGCCCGAAGCACGCCCGGCCCGCCCCCAACCCCCCACCGCCCTCTTCACCCTCGCCTGGGCCTATATCGGCCGCACCGCCGCCCGCCTCGACCGCTGGCACACCAACACCCTCCCGCACCCCTTCATCCAAGGGTCCCGCGCGCCCCGACTCCGCCCCATCCGCACCCAAGACGCCACCAAATCCGGAAAACCCCGCCTC
>JANXSA010000669.1 GCA_025352915.1 Rhodospirillales bacterium
GCGAGCGGGTCGCGCCAGCGCGTGCCAGGGACAGCGGCAACACCATGCTGTCCAAGGAGTTCCCCGGTGGCATCCTGGTGCTGACTGGCGCCAATTCGGCGGTTGGGCTGCGCTCGATGACGGCGCGGTTCCTGTTCCTCGACGAGGTCGATGCCTATCCCGGCGATCTCGATGGCGAGGGTGATCCGATTGCCCTGGCTGAAGCCCGCGCTCGCACATTCGGTTGGCGGCGCAAGGTCTATCTGGTCTCAACGCCCACCATCGCCGGCGCCTCGCGGATTGAGCGGGAGTTCGATGCGACGGATCAGCGCCGCTATTTTCTGCCCTGCCCCGCCTGTGGTCACGAGCAGTGGCTGCGCTTCGACCGGTTGAAGTGGGAGTGGGGTGCACCGCAAACGGCTGCCTATCTCTGCGAAAGCTGTGATCACGGGATCGCCGAGCATCATAAGACCGCCATGCTGGCGGCAGGCACGTGGCGCCCGACCGCGGAGGCCAAAGACCCCCACGCCGTGGGCTTCCACATCTCCGCGCTCCACTCCCCCATCGGCTGGCTGTCCTGGGAGCAGATCGCGCGCGACTGGGAGGCGGCGCAGGGTGATAGCCGCGCCATCAAGACGTTCAAGAACACGGTGCTGGGCGAAACGTGGCAGGAGCCGGGCGAGGCACCCGACTGGCAGCGCCTGTATGACCGGCGGGAAGCGTGGACGCCGGGCATGGTGCCGCAGGGCGGGCTGTTCCTCACCTCGGGCGTGGACGTGCAGCGGGATCGGGTTGAAGCCTCGATCTGGGCCTGGGGCCGCGGCAAGCAGTCCTGGCTGGTGGACCACCGCATCATCCCCGGCAATCCCTTTGCGCGCGCCGTGTGGGACGAGCTGCGCAGCCTGCTGAACGAGACCTGGCGGCACGAGATCGGTCAGCAAATGGGTATTTCCATGACCGCGATCGATAGCGGCGACGGCATGACGACGGCCGAAGTCTACGCCTTTGTGCGTCGTGTCGGCAGCACAAGGGTGATCGCGGTGAAGGGTCAGGACGCGTTGCGCCAGGCGGTGGGGTTGGCCTCCAAGACCGAGGTGCGGCGCAACGGCACCAAACTGGGCGGGCTGAAGGTCTGGCCGGTGGGCTCCAGCTATCTCAAAGGCGAAACCTACGGGTGGTTGAAGCTCGACCGGCCGACGGACGAGTCTGGGGATGAATACCCGGCAGGCTACGTCCATCTGCCCAGCCACGCTGCAGGCGAGGAGTTCTGCAAGCAGCTGACCGCCGAGCAGTTGGTCATCCGCGCCGGGCGCAATGGCTTTCGCAAGATGGAGTGGGTCAAGACCCGGGAGCGCAATGAGGCCCTGGACTGCCGGGTCTATGCCCGGGCGGCGACCGCGGCGATGGGAATGGACGGCTGGGGCGACGGGCGGTGGGAGCGGATGGCTGATGGGATGACCACGGTGCGACCTGTAGTGCCAGGACCTTCGGCGGCACCCGCAGCATCCCCGCCAACCCACCCGCCGCGGCCACCTGCCAACACGCATCAAGTGACCTACCGGCAGAGTTATTTTGAACGGGATCGGGATAGCTATTTTTAACCGCGGAAGGTATTCGCGGCACCGGGCAGGCCGGGCAGCACAGAGGTGGCTCGGTTGCTCGCTACAGCGTTTCGGTTCCGATAAGAGGATCGCCTGCCGGTTGATACGCGCGTTGCGCCGGCCTTCGACCCGCGAACCAAGCTCACTCAGGCAGTAAGCTTCGCCTCGATTTCGGCATGGAAGTGGCAGGCTATGCGATGCCCCTCCTCCACCTCTGTCAGCGCTGGCACCTCCGCGGCGCAGCGGGCCTGCGCAAAGGGACAGCGCGTGCGAAAGCGGCACCCGCTCGGCGGGTTGATCGGCGAGGGCACCTCGCCCTCGATCGCCACCGTGTCGCGCCCGCCGCGCGGCAGGTCGGTTGCCTGCGCGGCGCGCAGCAGGGCGCGGGTGTAGGGATGCAGCGGTCGGCGATAGAGCTGCGCGGCATCGGCCAGTTCCACCATCCGGCCCAGATACATCACCCCCACGCGATCCGACATGAACTCGACCACCGCGAGGTCGTGCGCGATGAACAGGTAGGTGAGGCCCAGCTCCTCCTGCAGGTCGCGCAGCAGGTTCAGCACCTGTGCGCGGATTGACACGTCCAGCGCCGAAACCGGCTCGTCCAGCACCATGAACTTCGGCCGCACCGAGATGGCCCGCGCGATCGCCAGGCGCTGGCGCATGCCGCCGCTGAACTCGTGCGGATACTGATCCACCGCGCGCGTCGGCAGCCCCACGATGCGCAGCAGTTCCTGCACCTGCTCGCGCAACGCCGCCCCGCGCACCCCGTGCTGCACGGTCAGCGGCTCACCCACCACGTCGAGCACCCGGTGGCGCGGGTTGAGCGCGCCGTAGGGGTCCTGGAACACGGCCTGCACGTCACGCCGGAAGGCACGCTCGGTGCCGCTGGCCAGGGGGGAGAGGCTGTGGCCGGCCACATCGAGGCGCCCGCCGGTCAGCGGCTCCAGGTAGAGTAGCAGCTTGCCGATCGTGGTCTTGCCGCAGCCGGATTCGCCCACCAGCCCGAACGTCTCGCCCGCGCCGACGGTGAAGCCGACATCGTCCACCGCATGCACCACGCGCTTCTCGGCAAAGGGCCGGCGCGACAGCGGGAAGTGCTTCACCAGCCCCTCGGCGGTGACCATCGGCGGCGCCTTCATGCGGGCGCCCCCCGCTGCGCGGGGTCGTGCAGCCAGCAGCGCGCGGTGCGGTTGGGCCCGGTGTCGAAGGGCGACGGATAGGCCTCGGTGCAGCGCGCCATCGCCTGCGGGCAGCGCGGCGCGAAGGCGCAGCCGGGCGGCAGGCTGGCGAGGTCCGGGATCTGCCCGTCGATCGCCGTCAGCCGCCGGTTGGTCTGCCCGATGCGCGGGATCGAGGCGAGCAGCGCGCGCGTGTAGGGGTGCTGCGGCTCGGTGAAGATCGTCTCGGTCTCACCCGTCTCCACCGCGCGCCCGGCATACATGATCACCACTCGGTCGGTCAGCCGCCGCACGATGCCGAGGTCGTGGGTGACGAGGATGATCGCCGTGCCCAGTGTCGCGCGGATCTCGGCCAGCAGGCGCAGGATCTGCTCCTGGATCGTCACGTCCAGCGCCGTCGTCGGCTCGTCCGCCAGCAACAGGCCGGGCTTGAGCGCGGTGGCCATGGCCGTCAGCATGCGCTGCTTCATCCCGCCACTCATCTGGTGCGGATAGCTGGCAAGCCGCTCGGTGGGCGAGGGGATGTGCACCAGGCGCAGCATCTCCAGCGCCCGTGCGCCGCGTTCGGCGGCCGACATGGCCGAGTTGTACCGCAGCACCTCGTCGAACTGGCTGCCGACGGTGAACAGCGGGTCCATCGCCGTCATCGGGTTCTGCAGCACCATGGTGATCTCGCGCCCGCGCAGCGCGCGCATCTCGGACGCCGTCTTGGTCAGCAGTTCCTCGCCGCGGTAGCGGATGCTGCCGGTCACCACCGCGTTGTCCGGCAGCAGGCGGGTCAGCGCCGAGCACAGTGTGGACTTGCCGCAGCCGGATTCGCCAACCACGCCCAGGATCTCGCCTGGGGCGAGGCGAAAGCTCACACCGTCCACCGCCGGCACATCCCCGCGCCGCGCGCGGAAGCGCACGCTAAGGTTCTCCACCTCCAGGACGGCCATGGGGGCTGCGGTTGCGGTCATGGCTCAGTCCCTCGCCTGGCGCGGGTCCAGCCGGTCGCGCAGCCAATCGCCGAAGATGTTGAGGCTGAGCACCGCGAGCAGGATGGCCAGCCCCGGCATCACCGTCAGCCACCACGCCACCGTGGTGTAGGCCCGTCCGTCCGACAGCATCAGCCCCCAGGAGATATCCGGCGGCTGCACCCCAAGCCCCAGGAATGACAGCGAGCTCTCCAGGATGATCACCCGCCCCAGATCAAGCGTGGCCAGCACGATGATGCTGTTGGTCACGTTGGGCAGTATATGCTTGATACCGATGCGCCAGCGCGGCTGGCCTGCCACGCGCGCCAGCGCCACGTAGTCCCGGCTCTTCACGCTCAGCACCTCACCGCGCACCAGCCGCGCATAGCGCGCCCAGTTGGTGATGCCCATCACGATGATGATGTTCGTCACACTCGGCCCCAGCGCGGCCACGAAGCCGAGCGCCATCAGGATGAACGGCATGGCCAGGAACGCATCGACGATACGCATGATCAGGCTGTCGATCGCGCCCCCCACATATCCGGCGATCAGCCCCAGCAGCACGCCGACGGTGCCGGCCAGGGCGATGGCGAACAGCGAGATGATCAGCGACAGCCGCGCGCCGTAGATGATGCGCGAGAGGATGTCCCGTCCCAGATTGTCGCCGCCCAGCAGGTTGGAAATGCTCCCCTCCGCCTCCCAGAACGGCGGGGCCAGGGAGGCGAGGAAGTTCTGCTCGGCCGGGTCGTGCGGCACTATCCAGGGCGCGAACACCGCCGCCAGCACGAACAGCGCCACCAGCCCCGTCGCCAGCACCGGCGCCCCGCGCATGCCTTCGCGCAGCCGCCCCGTCCATGCGCGCGCAAACGCCGATGCGCCGCTCAATACCGGATCCTCGGATCGAGCCAGCTGTACAGCAGGTCGACCACCAAATTGAGCAGCAGGATGAACATCGCCGTCACCATCACAGCCGTCTGCACCACCGGATAGTCGCGCGCGTTGATCGCGTCCACCACGATCAGCCCCA
>JANXSA010000690.1 GCA_025352915.1 Rhodospirillales bacterium
CCAGGCCCCGTCGATCGGCACCATCACGATATCCAACTGCCCCAGCACCGCCAGGTCATCGGCGGTCAGCAGATGGTGCAGATGGCCGAGATGCCCGATGCACAGCCCGCCAGTCTCGAACACAAACACCGAATTGCCGTAGCGCCGCGTCCCGCCATCCCAGCCGCGGATATTGGTCGGCAGGTTGCGCACCCGCACATCGCCCACCTTCACATCGTGCTGCGCCGGCCCGCCATCCTCGCGCCAGCCGCGCAGCACATGGGCAATCCGCACATCCGGCGTATCGGTAAAATGCGTGCTGTGGGCGTGGTTCATGGTGACGATGTCGGGCACAACAGGCGGCATATGCCGGCCGGAGAAATCGGTCACCGCCGAAATCCCGCCCGGCGTTTCGATCAGAAAGCTGGCATGGCCCAGGAAGGTGATGGTCGTCACCCCGCCTTCCGCCGCCACCAGGCTCGCCCGATGCAGCAGCGGCCCGCGCTGCGCCGACACCCCGCAGGCCAGCGCCGGCACCACCCCCCCCAACAGCGCCAGCACAGACAGCACCACGCGACGCAGCATCACCATCTCGGCCCCATATTCGATCGCCGCGCCAATCCTGACGAATCCCCAACGCCGCCGTCACGCAAAAAACGCTACGGCAACAACTTCGCCGCGCGATACGCCGCCATTTGCTCCAACAGATGCGCCGTGCTGTCCAGGCATTCGCCAAACCCCGCCTGGCGCAGCCGCGTGGGCGAGGCGAACAGGTCGTGCTCCAACCCCAGCACGAAATCAGCGAAATCCCAGCGCGCCACTTCATCAATAGGCAACCGCAAGCCCTCCCGCGCCATGATCCGCGCCCAGACCGGCCCCTTGTCCGCCATCCACGCCGCCAGCCGCATCGGCCGCACGATCCCGCAACGCATCCCGAACGCCTCGGCCAGAAGCGGCCAAAGCCGCGCAAACCGGAAGACATCCCCATTGGTCACATTGAACGCCCGATCACGCGCCCCCGGCGCCTCCAGCATCCACAAGATCGCCCGCGCCAACAGCGCCGCATCCGTTACCTCCACCAGCGAGCCGAACGACGCCGCACTGCCGGGGAAATCCAGCGCCACCCCCAACTCCCGGCAGATCGCCGCATAGGCCCCCAGCGTCGAGGCCAGGTTGCGCGCCCGCCCAGGCGCCACATCGACGATGAACGACGGCCGGCTCGCCGACCAGTTCCATCCCCCCGCCCGTGCCCGCCCCGCCAGATGATCCTGCTGCTCATAGTAGAAATTCGGCGGCAAATGCCGCGCGTCGTCCTCATCCGAGGGCGTAGGGTAGGGGCCAATATGCATCCCGTACCATTTGGTCCCCTCCACCAGATGCACATGCCGCAGCGCCGGCCCCTCGGCCGCATCGATCAACCCGCTCAGCATCGCCAGATTGGCGCCGACATCCTCCACGCCCCCCTCGCCAAACGCCGCCCGCGCCGCGTACACCGCATGCGTCACCCCCGCCGGCACCGCCGCCCGCACCGCCTCCCGGCACCAAGCGGCATCGCCCAGGTCGACCGGCAGATACCGCACCCCCGCACCCCCCGCCCGCGCCGTCCGGCACAACCCCACCACCCGCCAGCCCGGCACCCCCGCCGCCAGCTCAACCAGCCGCGAAGCCGCCGCCCCGGTCGCCCCGGCAATCAGCAACGTCTTCATCTCAGCCATTCACCCACACCCGCATGAACGCGCCCCCGCTGTTTGCGTCAGTAATCGCCTGGTCCGCGTTGCACGGCAGCGCCGCGTGTCCGCTCAAGCTATCCCGCCTCAAGCTATCCCGCGAGCGTCACCAGCGTCCGCACCAACACCCGCGCCCCCGCCGCCAACTGCGCCGGCGACGAATACTCGGCCGGATTATGACTGATCCCCCCGCGCGACGGCACAAAGATCATCCCGGTCGGGCAAACCGGCACCACGAACTGCGCATCATGAAACGCCCCGGATGGCAGCGCCCGCTGCCGCAACCCCTCCGCCGCCGCGCTCGCCGCCACCGCCCCGGTCACCAAGGGATCGAACACCACCGGCATGGCATGGAAATTCTCCTCGATCGAAACCGCGCACCCGGTCACCGCCCCGCGGATCACCCCCTCGATCGCATCCCCCTTCGCCCGCAACACCGCCGCATCGGGATGCCGAAGATCAATCGTGAACCGCACCCGGTTGGCCACGCTGTTGGAGGTATTCGGCGACACCTCCACCCGCGCCACGGTAAACCGCAACGTATCGCTGGGATCGGCGGTCAGCGCATTCAGCGCCACCACCGCCCGCACCATGTCCTGAACGGCGTCAAGCCGCCCGCGCAGCGGCGCCGTCCCGGCATGTGCCGTCGCCCCGCTCAGCGTCACCGTGAACCACCGGCTCCCTTGGATGCCGCTGACCACGCCGATATCCACCCCCTCGGCCTCCAGGATCGGCCCCTGCTCGATATGCGCCTCCACATAGGCATGTGGTGTAATGCCCCCCTTGGCCCCCAACCCGCGCCGCGGAATATCCGCTTCCAGCGCCAACTGCTCGGCCAGCGCATCGCCATAACGAATACCATCTGGGTCAAGTACCTCGGCAAACGCCGCCAGCGCCGTATGCCCCGCCCACGGCATGCTCCCCGTGCACCCCGGCCGGAACCGCCCGCCCTCCTCATTCGTCCACGCCACCAGCTCCACCGCGCGCCGCGTCACCACCCCCGCGTCATGCAGTGCCGTCAACGCCTCCAGCCCCGCCACCACCCCCCAGATCCCATCAAACCGCCCGCCCTCCGGCTGGCTGTCCATGTGGCTCCCGGTCAGCACCGGCGCCAGCGACGGATCGCGTCCCTCGCGCCGAAAGAACAAATTCGCCGCCGCGTCCACGCTCACCGAACACCCGATCGCCTCCGCCCACCCGATCATCAACCGCCGCGCCGCCCGATCCCCGACCGACAGGCACGGCCGGTTCACGCCAAAATCCTCCCCCGCCGCAAACCCGCCAATCTCCGCCAGCGCCATCAGCCGCGCCCATTGCCGCGCCTCGCTCACCGCCGCCGCCGCACGATCCTGGACCATGACCACTCCTCCCCATCCGCCAATGGCCCCATTGTCCCGGCCATCGGCAGCGGAGGTCAACGCGCCTTGTCCCCAAAGGTTTGGAGCAAGGCAAGATAAGGCCAGGGCTCTGCCCTGGACCCGCCAGAGGCAGTGCCTCTGGACTCCATTTGTTTGAGAGCGGATTGACGAATAGGGGTCCGGGGCGACTCTCCCTGGCTGCGTTCGCGGCGACGCTCCGGCCTTGCCAGAACTGATTCCAACGTTCCTGTCCTGTGTCAGCCGCGCTGCCCGCCATTGGCGTGAATCGTCTCGCCGTTGATCCAGCCGGCCTCGTCCGACGCGAGAAAGGCCACCACCGAGGCGATATCGCCGACCTGCCCCAGGCGGCCCTGTGTGTTGCGGCTGGCCGCCTCGGCCAGGATTTCGGGCGCGATGACGCTGCGCAGCATTTCAGTGTCGGTCATGCCCGGCGCCACCGCCACCACGCGGATGCCGCGCGGGCCGAGGGCGCGGGCCATAGAGATTGTCATCATCTCGACGGCCGCCTTGGTGGCGACGTAGACGAGGGTCATCGGGTTGGCGCCGCGGGTGCCGATCGAGCTGACGTTGACAATGGCGCTGCCGGGGGCCATGGCGCGGGCGGCGGCCTGGGACAGGAACAGCGTGGATTTCATGTTGGTCGCCACCAGGCGGTCGAAGTCGGCTTCGGTGACGGCGTCAAAGGCGATGCCGGCGCTGACCGCGGCGTTGTTGACCAGCACGTCGATGCGGCCGAGCCGGCGGATGGTTTCGGCGATGAGCGGGGCGACTGATGCGACCAGGCTGACGTCGCCCTGGATCGCCTCGGCGGTGCCGCCGGCGGCACGGATGCGGGCAACGACGGCGTTCGCTGCGGTTTCGTTGGCGACATAGTTAACGGCGACGGCTGCACCCTCGGCGACCATGCGCTCGGCGATCGCCGCGCCGATCCCGCGCGAGGCGCCAGTCACAAGTGCAACTTTACCGGCGAGTCGGCCAACGGGGACATCGGACATTCTGGCTTCCTTCAATTGCACGGTTGGTTGGCGGCGCAGGTTTCCCAGTCCGGGTGGCTGACTTCCGCCAACCCGCCCGGATTCAGCCGCCAAGTCCTATCCACTAGGCGGCAATCCCCCTTAAGGTCATTGTGCCAGCGCTGAAAAAAACTGAATTCAGGGAGGGCCGATGCCTCCGGCCACCGTCTTCGGCCCGTTCCGCCTCGACCCGCCGGCCCGCCGCCTCACCCGCGACGGCACCGAGCTTGCCCTGGGCGGCCGCGCCTTCGACGTGCTGGCCACCCTCGCCGCCACGCCGGGCGAGACCGTCAGCACTGACACCCTGCTCGCCACCGTCTGGCCGAACCTGATCGTCGAGTTGAACAACCTCCAGGTCCACATCCTCGCCCGGCGCAAGCTGCTGGGCGAGGGTTGGATCATCACCGTGCCGGGCCGCGGCTACCGTCTGGTCGCCGGGCCAGCCTCGTCATTGCCAGAGCCGCCCGCGCTGCCCGACC
>JANXSA010000723.1 GCA_025352915.1 Rhodospirillales bacterium
CGTCGGCCTCGGCGGCGGCGGCGCCCGCCGTCTGACCGACTCGGGTGCCATCGACGTATCGCCCTGCTTCAGCCCCGACGGCAGCCAGATCGTCTTCAACTCCGATCGCGGCGGCGACCAGCAGTTGTACGTCATGGGCGCGGGCGGCGGCGGGGCGCGGCGCATCTCGTTCGGCAACGGGCGCTACGCCACGCCGGTGTGGTCGCCGCGCGGGGACCTGATCGCCTTCACCCGGCTGACCGATGGCACATTTGCCGTCGGCGTGATGCGGCCGGACGGCTCGGGCGAGCGCATCCTGTCCGAAAGCTTCTACGTCGAGGGCCCGACCTTTGCCCCCAATGGCCGTGTGATCATGTTCTGGCGGGAGACGGCGGCGCGTGATGAGCGCGGCAATGGTTTCTCATCGCGCCTGGTTTCGATCGATATCACCGGCTTCAACGAGCGCGTCATGACAACGCCGACCGATGCCTCCGACCCCGCCTGGTCGCCGCTGCCGAGCTAGCGAGCGGAAGACCTGTCCGATACGTCATGGAAGATATGTTTCGCCGCCATACGACGAGTTCTTGACCATAGTCGTTTCAACGGGCTAATCGACCGCACACAGAGCACGGCGGGGCCCCAGGCGGGCCTGTGACGTGATTCTTGGCTTGCTGGCCACGATTTTGGCCAGAATTGCTTCTCCGCCCGCCCGCCGTGACGTCTGCCCAGTGGGCACCAAACGCTGCACACTCCTTCCAGGGATCCAACTCGAATGAACATCAAGATTCTGGGCACGCTCGCTGCCGTGGCGCTGCTGGCGGCTTGCTCCAACCAAGCTGCGACCACCACCACCCCGGTCAGCTCCGGCCCGGTGCCCGGCAGCCAGGAAGACCTGGTGGCCAATGTCGGCGACCGCGTGTTCTATGACCTGAACCGCTCCACCCTGCGCTCGGACGCCCGCACCACCCTCGAGCGCCAAGCCGCGTGGCTGGCCAAGTGGTCGGCGAACAACGTCCAGGTCGCCGGCAACTGCGACGAGCGTGGCACCCAGGCCTACAACATCGCCCTGGGCAATCGCCGCGCCAGCGCCGCGCGCGACTTCCTGGTCGCCAAGGGCGTGGCCGCCGGCCGCATCACCACCATCTCCTTCGGCAAGGACCGCCCGACCGCGCTCGGCTCGAACGAGCAGGCCTGGTCGCAGAACCGCAACGCGATCACCTCGGTTCGCTGATCCTGCCCTGCATGCCGGGGCGGCTTGGTCCCGGCTTGTTGACCTGACGATGAAACCGGCGGCCTTTGGGCCGCCGGTTTTGTTTTGCGCCCCCGGCCTGTCGGGTTGCGTTGACCGCGGCGTTTCGTTTTGGCGGTCCATGGGCGATAATCGCCGCACGGCGCCGTGCGTATCGCCGCCGAGGAGGTGGGAGAGGTTGTGTGAACGAGGCGTGGTTGAGCAGGCTTGCGGTCGTCGCCCTGGTGTCGGCCTGGCTGGTGGTGCCGGGCGTGGCGCGGGCGCAACTGGATAGTCGCGAGGCGATCCAGTTGCAGAACCAGATGCTGGAACTGCGCCGGGATGTGCAGGCGCTGCGCGAGCAGATGCGCAGCGGGGGAAATTCCGGCAGCAGCGGCGGCAGCATCTTTGCGCGCCCGTCCAGCCCGTCCGGCGCCGGCGGTGGCGACATGACCGCCGCATTGCTGGAACGGGTCAGCCAACTGGAAGAGCAGGTCCGCCGCATGCAGGGGCGCCTGGACGAAGTCGACAACGCCCGCCAGCGCCAGGGCGACGAACTGAAGAAGGATCTCGATGACCTGAACTTCAAGCTGGGCAGCGGGGCAGGGGCCGCGACCCGCCCGCCTGGACCACCACCGGCCGCCGCCGCTGCCGGTGCCGGTGCCGCCGCTGCCGGTGCGGCTGCCGCGCGGCGCACACCGGAAGTGGCGATGCAGGAAGGCAATGCCGCCCTGGCGCGGCGCGACTACCCTGCCGCCGAGGCAGCGGCACGCGAGGTGCTGGCCTTCCCGCGCTCGCCGCGCGCGGCCGATGCCCAATTCCTGCTGGCCCAGACCCTGGCCGGCAAGCGCGACTTCCAGGGCGCCGCGGTGGCCTATGACGACACCTATAACCGCAACAAGATCGGGGTGAATGCCCAGCCATCGCTGCTCGGGCTGGCCAATTCGCTCAACGCCATCAACGAAAAGCGGACGGCCTGTGCCACGCTGGACAAGCTGAAAGCCGAATTCCCGAACCCGCGCGCCGACCTCAAGGAGCCGATCGCGGCGGCACGGCAACGCGCCGGGTGCCGCTGATGCGGCAATGCGCCGGGTGCCGCTGAGCGCGGCGCAAACCGCCGGACTGCGCCACCGCTTCGGCGTTAGCATGGCCCGGCTGGCGCCGTTCGAACCGGTGCCGGCGCTGGCGGTGGCGGTATCAGGTGGCGCGGACAGCCTGGCGCTGGCCCTGCTGGCGCGCGATTGGGCACACGGGCAGGGCGGCAGCCTGCTTGCCATCGTGGTGGATCACGGCTTGCGGCCCGGCTCGACGGACGAGGCGGCATTGACCGTGGCACGGCTGAACGGGCGTGGCATCGCGGCGCAGAAGATCAGATTGAACGGCTTGCCGCGCGGTCCAGGCCTGGCGGCGCGGGCACGGACGGCGCGCTATGCGGCGCTGGAGACGGCCTGTGCCGAGCGCGGCATCCTGCATCTTCTGTTGGGCCATCACGCCGGCGACCAGGCGGAAACGCTGCGCATGCGGGCGGCGGCCGGCAGTGGCGGGCGCGGCCTGGCCTGCATGGCCGCATTGGTCGAGCGGCCGGTGGTCCGGCTGTTGCGGCCCCTGCTCGCCGAGCCGCCCGGCCTGTTACGGGCGCTGTTGCGGGCCGATGGCCTGGACTGGGTGGAGGACCCCTCCAACCACGACCTCGCGACCCTGCGTGCCCGCTTGCGCCATGACCTCAACGACCCCGCCGGCGACGGTGCGGTGGTCACGGGCCTGTGTGACGACGCCCGCGGCCACGGCATCGCCCGCGCGGAAGCTGACCGCGAAATCGCCAGGGAACTGGCGGCCCGGGTGCGCCTGCATCCGGCCGGCTGGGCCGTCCTGACCGCTGGAGCGCTATCGGCGGGGGCGCTCTCGGCCTTGCTGTGCACCATCGCCGGCCGGCGCTATCCCGCCGCCAGTGACGCGGTTGCGCGCCTTGCCGCGGCCCCGCGTGCGGCAACCCTGGCTGGTGTGCGGCTGTTGCCGGCCGGCCGCGCCGGGCGGCCGGGCGATTGGCTGGTGGTGCGCGAGGCCGCGGCGATGCAGGCCCCGGTGGTGGCGCGTCCGCTTGCCATATGGGATGGCCGGTTTCGCCTGGCGCCAAGCCTGCGGCCGGAACCAGGCACGACGCTCGGCGCGCTTGGCGACGATGCCGCCGGATGGCGCCGGGCAACCGATTGGCCATCCGCTGTGCTTCGCACATTGCCGGCGCTGCGGCGCGACGGACAGGTCGTGGCGGTGTCGGCGCTCGGCGGGGCCGGTGTCGCCATCATTGACCGGCTTGCTGTGGCCTTTCGTCCCGCCATGGGGCTGACGGCGGCACCCTTCCTGCCGATTTGACTGCCCGATTGCGGCAAAAGCGACGCCGCGCTGTCGGCGGGGGTGCAAGGAGTGTGAAAGCATCCTATGTTATTGGGGACCCGCCGTGCGACGGCGGCGACTATGAGGCCATCATGGCCAGGGAATGGAATGAGCAATTTCGGCCGCAATCTGGCACTCTGGGTCATCATCGCATTGTTGCTGGTGGTGCTCTTCAACCTGTTCCAGCCGGGCTCCAGCCGCTCGCCGGCGGCACAGCTCGCCTATTCGGATTTCCTCGCCGACGTGAATGGCGGGCGGGTGCGCGATGTCACCATTCAGGGCCGCATTGTCAGCGGGCTGATGGCCGATGGCCGCCAGTTCCAGACCTACACGCCAGAAGACCCCACGCTGGTCTCCCGCCTGACTGAAAAAGGCGTGCGCGTGATCGCCAAGCCGGAGGAGAGCGACGTCAACCCGCTGCTGCACTATGTGCTGAGCTGGTTCCCGATGCTGCTGTTGATCGGCGTCTGGGTGTTCTTCATGCGCCAGATGCAGGGCGGCGGCGGCCGCGCCATGGGTTTCGGGAAATCTCGCGCCCGGCTGCTCACGGAGAAGCAGGGCCGCGTCACTTTCGATGACGTCGCCGGCATCGACGAGGCGAAATCCGAACTCCAGGAGATCGTCGAGTTCCTGAAAGACCCGCAGAAATTCCAGCGCCTCGGGGGAAAAATCCCCAAAGGTGTGCTGCTCATCGGCCCGCCCGGCACCGGCAAGACGCTGCTCGCGCGCGCCATCGCCGGCGAGGCCAACGTGCCGTTCTTCACCATCTCCGGCTCTGATTTCGTCGAAATGTTCGTCGGCGTCGGCGCCAGCCGGGTGCGCGACATGTTCGAACAGGGCAAGAAAAACGCTCCCTGCATCATCTTCATCGACGAGATCGACGCCGTCGGGCGGCATCGCGGCGCCGGCCTCGGCGGTGGCAACGACGAACGCGAGCAGACGCTGAACCAGATGCTGGTCGAGATGGATGGCTTCGAATCCAACGAGGGCGTGATCCTGATTGCCGCCACCAACCGGCCGGACGTGCTTGACCCCGCCTTGCTGCGCCCCGGCCGCTTCGACCGCCAGGTGATGGTGCCGAACCCCGATGTCAACGGCCGCGAGAAGATTCTCCGGGTTCACATGCGCAAGGTCCCCCTGGCCAGCGACGTCGACCCGAAGATCATTGCCCGCGGCACCCCCGGCTTTTCCGGCGCCGACCTCGCCAACCTGGTGAACGAAGCAGCCTTGCTGGCCGCCCGCACCGGCAAGCGCGTGGTGGCGATGTTCGAGTTCGAGCACGCCAAGGACAAGGTGATGATGGGCGCCGAACGCCGTTCGCTGGTGATGTCGGACGCCGAGAAGGAAATGACCGCCTATCACGAGGCCGGCCACGCTTTGTGCGCGATGAACCTGCCCGAATGCGATCCCGTCCATAAGGCCACGATCATCCCGCGCGGTCGCGCGCTCGGCATGGTGATGAGCCTGCCGGAAGGCGACCGCTACTCCAAAAGCAAGGCCAAGTGCCTGGCCGAACTGACCATGGCGATGGGTGGCCGGGCGGCGGAGGAGATCATCTTCGGCGCCGACAAGGTGTCCAACGGCGCCTCGGGCGACATCAAGATGGCCACCGACCAGACCAGGCGCATGGTCACCGAGTGGGGCATGAGCGACAAGCTCGGCATGATCGCCTATGGCGACAACAGCCAGGAGGTGTTCCTCGGTCACTCGGTAACCCAATCCAAGAACGTGTCGGAGGCGACAGCCCGGGAAATCGACAGCGAGATCAAGGCGATCATCGACAACGCTTATGCCAGCGCCAAGCGCATCCTGAGCGAAAATCTGGAACACCTGCATGCTGTCGCCAAAGGGCTTCTGGAGCACGAGTCGCTGTCGGGCGACGAGATCCGCACCGTGCTGCGCGGTGAAAAAGTGGTGAAGATCGTCGTCGACGAGCCGGCCCCGGACTCGCGCCGCGCTTCGGTGCCGTCCTCTGGCCGCCCGATGCCGCCCGCGCCCGGCGGGCTGGGAACCGCACCGCAACCCGGTTGATCGCTTGCTCCTGATCGAGCCGCTGGGCCTGCTGCATGGGCTTGCGGCCCGAGAGGCGATCGAACGCCGTCTGGCCCTGCCGCTCGCGGGTGGCCCGGCGGCGTTTTCGCTGGTCCGCCTGCTTGGCGGCCCTCCAAGCCTCGTCCCCGTCGCCATGGTGCCGCCCGAATATCGCGCGACGCTGGCCCGGGTCACCGCCACCCGTCCCGCCTTTGCCGGCCTGACGGGAGATGGCCCCTGGGTGATGGGCATCCTCAACGTCACCCCGGACAGCTTCAGCGATGGCGGGCAAAACGCCACGGACGAAACGGCGATCGCCGCCGGCCACGCCATGCACGCCGCCGGCGCTGATCTGATCGACATTGGCGGCGAAAGCACCCGTCCCGGCGCCACCCCGGTCACGCCCGACGAGGAACAGGCGCGCATCCTGCCGGTCATCCGTGCCCTGGCCGCTGCCGGCTTGGCGGTATCGGTGGACACGCGCCACGCTACCACGATGCGCGCCGCCCTGGCCGCCGGCGCCCGCGTGATCAACGACATCTCCGCGCTGCGCGGCGACCCCGCTGCCGCCGCCGTCGTTGCCACCGCCCGCGCCCCGGTGGTGCTGATGCACATGCGCGGCACGCCCCAGACCATGGCCGGGCACGCGCGGTATGGCGATGTGGCCGCCGAAGTCGTGGGCGAACTGACCGATCGTGTCGCCGCGGCCGAGGCGGCTGGCATTGCTCGCGGCGATATCGCGATCGATCCCGGCATCGGCTTCGCCAAGGACCATACGGATAACATCGTCCTGCTGGACCGGCTTGCCGTGCTGCACAACCTGGGCTGTCATATCCTGGCCGGCGTCTCGCGCAAGCGCTTCATCGGCGCCCTCACCGGCGAACCGGTCGCCGTCCGCCGCATGCCAGGCTCGCTCGCTGCCGCCCTGGCCGCACTCGACCGCGGCGCCACCATCCTGCGCGTGCACGACGTCGCCGAGACCGTCCAGGCGCTGCATGTCTGGCGCGGCATCAACCCTCGCTGATGCACCGGATACCAATTTGTCGGCCATTGCGGTACATGCTGGCAACGCCTGTTACCGAGGAGACC
>JANXSA010000001.1 GCA_025352915.1 Rhodospirillales bacterium
GTGATCTTCGGCACCATGCTCAACCCGGCCAGCGAGGCGCCGCCAAACGCCGATCCCTGCCTCGAAATGCTCCACCATTTCGACCTGATCGACATGCTGTTCGGCGTCGCCCCCACCGTCTGCATCGGCGAGCGCCAGGACAATGTCGCCACCGTCAGCCTCAGCTACCCCAACCCCGACACCACCACCATGAACGCCACCTTGCGCCTCGGCTGGGAAGGCACAAGCCGCGAACGCACCATCGAACTGCTCTATGCCACCCACAGCCTCCAGGCCGACCTGATCGACCAGACCATCACCATCGACCGCACCACCAGCATGCGCCGCATCATCCTGCCGCACGGCCATGCCGCCCTCGCCGCCCAGCTCCGCGACTTCGCCACCACCATCCGCGACCACACCCCCACCATCACCACCAACGCCCCAACCGCCGCCCGCATCGTCGCCATCGCCACCCGCGCCCGCCCCGGCAGGCTGAACCGCCGGCCAAAAATCGCCGTCATGGGCGGCGGCATCTTCGGCGCCACCGCCGCCGCCGAACTCGGCGATTTCTGCGACGTCACCCTGATCGAACGCCACGATACCCTGCTCGCCGAAGCCTCAACCCTCAACCAATGGCGCTACCACCACGGCTTCCACTACCCGCGCTCGCTTGAAATGATCCACGAAATCCAGGAATGCCGCGACGCCTTCGAGGAAGTCTACAGCGACGCCATCGTCGCCGACCTCGCCTCCTACTACGCCACCGCCCGCACGGCACAGGTCATCACCGGCGAACGATACCTCCATGCCTGCACCGCCATGGGCCTGTCCTTCACCCAGGAAATGCCGCCCGCCGGCGTGCTCGACCCGGCGCAGATCAGCCTCTGCCTGCGCACCGGCGAAGGCGTCTTCAATGCCGACGCCATGCGCGCGATCATGCTGCGCCGCCTCGGCGCCCATCCCGCCATCACCCTGGCGCTCAACCACGAAGTCACCGGCGGCAACCTGCTGCCCGACGGCCGCAAGCGCCTGCTGATGCGCAACGGACCCCGCCTGGTCGACGAAGCCTTCGACTACGTGGTCAACGCCACCTACGTGAACCGAAACCTGATGTGCCAGCTCTTCGGCTTCCCGATCGAGGCCCTGCGCTTCGACCTGCTCGAATTGCTGCTGCTCGAACTCGACCTGCCGCGCATGTCCGTCACCGTCCTCGACGGCCCCTTCACCAGCCTGGTCAGCATGGGCCGCGACAACCAGTTCACCCTGTCGCACATCCAGCACTCGCTGCTGGCAACCGCCACCCCCGCCAATGGCAAACCGCCAACCTGGGACGCTTGGCCCAGCAACCGCGAAAACATCATGCGCACCGCCCGGCACTACCTCCCCGGACTGTGCCGCGCCCGCTACATCGGCTCGCGCTACGGCACCCGCGTCGTCAACGCCCGCCCGCAAGACGTCGACGGCCGCCCCACCGTCGTGGTCGATCACGGCTTCGGCTGCTGGTCGATCCTCGGCGGCAAGGTCAACACCTCGGTCACCAACGCCCGCCAGATCGCCGCCCAGATCGCCCGCCAGCAAGACATCGACCGCCCCGCCGCCCCAACCACCACCGGCCGCATCGCCAGCGCCGGCGAACTCTGGCGCGACAGCTCACCCTTCGGCGCCCGCCGCCGCTAACAACCCCCCGTCATCAACTCACTTGAACGCCCGCGACCCTGCCGCACCTGGCTCCGCCAACCCCGTCATTGCGAGCCCTTGCGAAGCAATCCACGCTTCCTTCCGACCACCCCACGCGCAGCCAAAACAACGGCCAAGCTTACCCCCTGCCATCTTGTGCGCAGCGAAACACCTCCGCTGTCCGTCACGCCGCAGAACAACAACTCGCAGATTTCTAGGCAGACGAAAGCAAGCACTTCTTTTTGAAAAAAGAAGCAAAAACTTTCATCCACTTAAAGCCCTCTCCCCTCGAGGGAGAGGGTTGGGTGAGGGGTGCCCACACAAAAGGCGCTGACCAGCCCCCAGATTTCAAAGAAAAATAACCACCACAAAGCAAAAAAACCTTGCACCCCTCCCCAACCCCCGCTACAAACAAACCATGAACAAAACCCCAGCCAAGGAGGACGCCGTGCCACACCCCGCGCTGCAC
>JANXSA010000052.1 GCA_025352915.1 Rhodospirillales bacterium
CTCGGTGTTGCCAGCGCCACGCGCAGCATCCTGGGTGACGACGCCACGCTGTCGATCGCGGCGGCGAGCGCCAACAAGCCGGAGGGCACCGGTGGCAGCACTGGCTTCAGCTTCACCGTCACCCGGGCCGGCGGCACGGCGATTGCCCATAGCATCGGCTGGTCGGTCGCCGGAGTTGCGGGATCCGGCACCGCACCGGCGTCGGGCGCCGATTTCGCTGGCGGCGTCTTCCCCGCCGGCACGGTCAGCTTGGCCGCCGGCGAGGTCAGCCGTACGATCACGCTTGGCGTCGCGGCGGAGACGCTGGCCGAGGCCAACGAACGTTTTGCGATCACCCTGGTCGGCCCGTCGGCGGGCGCTTCGCTGGGCACGGCGCTGGCCCAGCGGATCATCCTGGACGACGACACCATCTATAGCACCGCGGCCGACGAGGACCTGGTGGGCTCGGCGGATGCGGATGTGTTCTATCTCGGCGACGGGGTGGCCGACCTCACCATCCTGCTGGACGCGGTGGCGCCGGTCGATGCCAACTGGTTTGTGCTTTAGCGGGTGTAGAGCATCGGCTTCGGGGTGAAGCCAATATCGGGGTCGAGCGGAAAGACCGGCCGGGCACAGATCGTGTGGCCCAGCGTCGGCAGGTTTGCCGAGGTGGCGCCTGGAATGTCGATGTTGAAGTTCTTCTCCACCCACTGGTCGAACATGTGGTACTCGGTGTGTGGCGATTTCACCACGATGGCGTCGTAGTCCATCGGATTGATCCCCACCGAATAGTACATCGCCCGGTCGAACAGGCTGACGGTACGGCTCATCACCACCACGGTGGTGTTGTCGAAGGTGAGCACCGCCGTCGGACCGGCTTCGAGCGGCGAGCGCATCGTCTCCAGCAAGGCCGATCCGTCCGACAGCAGTTTTACCCGTGCCGTGACCATCATCGGCGGGAACCGGGCGGGGTCGAGACTGCCGCCGAGTTGCACCTCGATGGTGGCACCGACACCCGCCGCGTGGGCGGCAAGGGCGGCTGGCTCGTCGACGATCTGCGCCAGCACCCGGCCGGGATAGCCCTGGTCGCGCACTGCCTTGATGATCAGGTTGGAATCGCCCGAGGCGCCGGAGGAGGTGGCATCGGCGGCGTCGGTGAACAGCACCGGGCCTTTCATCGTCCGCGCTTGCTGGATCGCGCGATCAAGGCTGATGAACTTGCCCTGCATGCGATGACGTTCGGGCCAGAACATTTCTGCCAGGCGCACCGCTTCCCGGCTGGCGGTTTCGGGATCGTTGTCGGTCATCACGATCGCCTGGCTGCATAGCTCCGGCACGTCGGTGAAGGGATTGCCGATCATGACACCGGCGGCCAGCGCCGTGCCGTCGCGCTCGATGCGTTGGGCCTCGCGGATCATGTCGCCGTAGCAGCCGCTCTTGGTGATCAGCTCGTCGCCGCGCACCAAAGCGGGGATCACGACACGGGCGATCGTCGGCTTCACCCCGCCGGCCAGCAGCTTCAGCAACAGCCGGGCCGCCCGCGCGCCGGTGTCGGCGAAATCGACATGGGGATAGGTGTGATAGATCGCCAGCCCGTCGACCTGTTTCAACATGCGGTCGGTCAGGATGCCGTGCAGATCGAGCGAGATGACGATGGGCGTCGCCGGTCCGGCGAGGCTGCGGATCTCTTTCAGCACCCAGCCCTCGGGATCCAGTTCGCCGTCGGCGCCCATCGCGCCATGCAGGGAGACGTAGATGCCGTCGATGTCCGTCATCGCCGCGGCGACGGCGTCGCGCAATTCAGCGGATAACCGCTTCCAGCCCTCGGCCGAGAGCAACCCGGCGCTGCCGGCGCGGGCGGAATAGACCGGCACCACCTGGATGCCGGCATCGGCCTCGAACACGTCCAGCGCGCCGCCGATGCCGGTGTTGCGGCCGCGTTGGCCCAGCAGTTCGGCCCCGCGCTGGATTGCGAAATAGGAATAGTCCGAGGGCACCGGGTTGAAGGAGGAAATCTCCTGCATGCACTCGACGATCATGATGCGCTTCATGGCGTTTTCCTCGCTTCTTTGACGCAGTCTGGCCCCGGGGCATGGGCTGCGTCTAGGCTGCGGGCCACAGGAGGAACCGTCATGCCGCACGCCACGTTGCCGCCGATCCGTATCACCGACATCGCTGTTGCCCCGCTGTTCGGCGAAAGTCCGAAGGGCGGCTGGTCGGCCGAGATCCGGCCGGAGGATTCGATCCATGCGCTGATCGCCGTGCACACCGATGCCGGGATCATCGGGTATGGCAGCGTGTTCACCGACGGAAGGCTGGTGCAGGCGGGCGTGCAGGTGCTGGAGCCGTTGTGGCGGGGCGAGAGCGCGTTGGAGCCGGAGCGGGTTTCGGAGAAGCTGCACCAGAATACGTTCTGGATGGGGCGGGGCGGGAGTCTTACCCATTGCATCAGTGGCATTGACATCGCGTTGTGGGACATCCTCGGCAAGGCGACCGGGATGCCGGTGGGGCGGTTGCTTGGCGGCACTTATGCCAGGCGGGCGTTGCCGTATTGCTCGCTGCTGATGGAAGAGCCGGGACTGATGGGCGAGGTGGTGGCGCAGTATCGGGCCCAGGGTTTCCGGGCGTTCAAGATCGGCTGGGGGCCGTTTGGGCGGCGGGACAGTGCGGCGATGGACGAGGCGATTGTGCGGGCGGCGCGGGAGGCGGCGGGGCCAGCGAACAAGCTGTTCGTTGATCCCGGGGCGAGTGATGCCAACTGGCCGAACGGGTTGAAGTGGGCGATGCGTACCGCGGAGATGCTTGGGGATTACGATGTCGGCTGGTTCGAGGAGGCGTTGCGGCCGGATGCGATTGACGATTTCTGCCATCTGCGGCGGGTCAGTCCGGTGCCGATCGCCGGCGGCGAGGTGTTGACCCGGCGTCAATCGTTTCTGCCGTGGTTGAGCCGGGGGGCGTTCGATATCGTCCAGCCGGATGTGACCAAGTGCGGGGGGATCAGCGAGCAGCGGCGGATTGCCTGGATGGCGGATGATTTCGGGGTTCGCTACGTGGGGCACGGGTGGAACACGGCATTGGGACTGGCGGCGGATCTGCAACTGGCTTCGGCGTTGCCGAATGTGGACCTGGTCGAGTTCATTGGTGGTTCGCCGTATGTGGATGGGATTCTGGAGGAGCCTTTCGTGTTGGATGAAGATGGGTATCTGCCGATCCCGGATGTGCCGGGGTTGGGGGTGCGGTTGTCACGGGAGAAATTGAAGCGTTTTACACCCGACCCCGGCGTGTTGTTCGCGCCCCGATAATCAGCGGCCGGTGAAGACGGGTTTGCGTTTTTCGAGGAAGGCTTTGCGGGCTTCCTTGGAGTCTTCGCTGGCGAAGGCCAGGCGGATGTTGGCGACTTCGTAGCGCAGCTGGGCTTGCATGTCGGTGCTGGCCATCGAGGCGACCATGGTGCGCTTGAGTAGGCGGGTGGTGATGGGGGACCAGGCGCAGAGGGATTGGCAGTATTCCTGAAGCCTGGCGGCGAGCTTGTCGTCGTCCACCGTTTCGCCGGCGAGGCCGAGGCTGACGGCGTCATCGCCCATGGCGGTGCGGTTTTCCAGCATGAAGCGCATGGCTTTCTCGTAGCCCATGGCTTGCGGCAGGGTGATCGACAGGCCGGCATCGGGGGAGGCGCCGATGCGGGTGTATCCGGCCATCAGGCGGGCACCGCGGGCGAGGATGCGGACGTCGGCGGCCATGGCGAGGCCGAGGCCGGCACCGACGGCGGCACCGTTGACGCCGGCGACCACCGGCTTGTCGCAGCGCTGGCGGGCGGCGAGGAGGAAGTTGCCGACCCAGCCGATGTCGTCGAGCTGGGCGGTCATGGGCGAGTGTGGCGAGTGCGGCGCGGCGCCGGAGAGGTCGAGGCCGGCGCAGAAGGTGTCGCCGTTGCCGGTGAGCGCCACGACCCAGACGTTGTCGTCCTTTGCGGCTTCGTCGATGGCGGCGATGATGGCCCAGGCGAGGTGCTGGCTGAGGGCGTTTTTCTTTTCAGGGCGGTTCAGCGTGATGGTGCGGACGTGCCCGGTATCGGCGATGGTGACGATGCCGGTCATGCTGGAGTCTCCCCTGGTGCGTTGGCGGCATGATGGCGCGGGTGGTGGGGTTTGTCGCCCTCTGCGCGGCAGGTATATTGTTTCGATAGCGTAACATTTTTGGCGCGGCTATGCTCCGCCTTGGAGGGGTGATTTTCGACATCGGTGGCGTGGCGGGCGCGGGGCTGACGCGACGGGCGGGCGCGGGGCGGGGGTGATATGGCGCACGAAGTGCGGGCGGATGCTGGCCCTGGCGCGAGTCCTGGTGCGGAGGGTGGGTCGGCCTGCTGTGACGGGTGCGGGGCGACGCGGTGCGGGGCGCGGTTGCGGTGCGGGACGGCTGGGGTGCGGGGTTGTGACGTTTTGTGGGGGCGGGTTGGGGGAGTTGGCCGGCTTGCCATAAGGTGAGGAGGGCTTCGAGCCGGGTGAAGATGCGCAGGAGCCAAGTCTGGATGAGGGCGCGCAGGGCTGCTCGCGGTCCCCAGGCGGGACCGTTGCTGCTCAGATCGGCGGCGATGCCGGCGATCTGGTGGGCCAGGTGGCTGGGTTGGCGTTGATCCATTAGAGACATTATACCCAGATTCGCTGATCGTCGCAAGGATGTTTTTCTGTTTTCGGCGATTTTTCTCTGGGTGGTCGTTGCGTGTTGGACGGTTGGGGCGGCAGAAGGCAAGCAAAAAGTAGGTTGCCACAGAGACACAGAGGCGGGGAGAAGCAAGGTCAGGGAGAAGCAAGGCCAGGGCGAAGGCAAAGGTCGTGAAAGTTTTTTGGTTCTTTTTTTCAAAAAAGAACGCCTTCCTAGCTTCCTGCCAATACCCTGGCGAAATTTGCGCGGGCCTGGGCGTCGAAGGCTTGGTGCAGCACGGGGGTTCGGAACAGGCGGGGGGTGGCGGCGATGCTGCGGAGGAAGGCGGTGCGGCCGGTGGTCCAGGCGGCGTCGGAGAGGTGGGCGTATTCGCGCCGGAGGGCTTCGGTGTTGGCGTTGAAGATGGCGGGGGGTTCGGCCAGGGGGGTGAGGTCGAGGTCGAGCATCCACGCGCGGGCGGCCCAGGCGGGTTCGGTCATGCCGGGGTCGGGGATGGCGGCGAGGTGGTTGGCGGTGGCCAGGATGGTGCCGGTGACCCAGGCGATGGCGTCGGGCGGCAGGGCGGGGTTGGCGGATTGCCAGAGGGCGGCGGAGGCGGCTTCGTTGTCGCGGCTGGCGGGGTTGTAGATGGCGTCGTGATAGGCGATGGCGCAGGCGAGCCAGGTGTTCCAGGGTTCTTCCTGGACCGGCAGGCCGGCGCCGTATTGGCGGTGGCGCTGCCAGAGCAGGGTGATGTGGGCGGTGCCGTGATAATGGCGGGTGGGTTCGGCGAGGCGGGTAAGCAGGTCGTGTTTTGCGGCGTCGGCGACCGGAACAAGGGCGAGCAGCGCATTCATCGATCGATACCTTATGGGTAAAAGTTTTTGCTGTTTTTTTCAGAAAGAAGTTTTTATTCTTTTTTGAAAAAAAGAACCAAAAAACTTTTATCCATTGGCCGAGTGGTGGGCGGGGTGGATTGACCTTGCGCCGGATGTGGTGCCGTTGGTGGAGGCTGCGCCGTTTCGCCTGGCGCGGTTTGGGCCGTTAAGATTGGGTTTTTCGGGGAGACGCTGTGATGGCTGGGGCTGGCGGTGCTTTGCAGGGGTTTCGCATTCTTGATTTGACCAACGTGCTGTTTGGGCCGTTCGGCACCCAGACGCTGGGGGATTGGGGGGCGGAGGTGATCAAGGTGGAGAGCCTTGCCGGGGATACCTGGCGCAGCTCCGGGCAGTTTCGCAATCGCGGGATGAGCGGGCAGTTCATGGCGGCGAACCGCAACAAGCGCAGCGTGGCGCTGGATTTGAAGAGCGCGGGCGGCAAGGCGGTTTTGCGGCGGTTGATTCCGACGGTTGATGCGCTGGTCAGCAATATCAGGCCGGCGGGGCTGGCGCGGCTGGGCTTCGGCTATGAGACGTGCAGGGCGCTCAATCCGCGTCTGGTTTATGTGGTGGCGACGGGGTTTGGCCAGGACGGGCCGTGGGCGGCGCGGCCGGCGTTTGACGAGATCATCCAGGCGGCGTCGGGGTTTGCCTCGGCGATGGGGACGGATGATGAGCCGAGCTTTGTGCCCAGTTTGATTGGCGACAAGATTTGCGGGGTTACTCTGACGGCGGCGGTGACGGCGGCGCTGTTGCATCGGGAGCGGACCGGCGAAGGGCAGATGGTGGAGGTGCCGATGCTGGAGACGCTGGCGGCGTTCAACAGTATCGAGATGTTTGGTGGCTATGCGTTTGTGCCGCCGATCGGGCCGACCGGGTATCAGCGGATGAAGGCGCGCAAGCCCGCCCGCACCAAGGATGGGTGGCTGACGATGCTGCCGTATTCCGGCGACAACTGGTGCGCGTTCTTTACCGCGGTGGGGCAACCCGAGTGCATCGAGGAATTCGGGGTGCGCGATCCCGTGGAGCGGGCGCGCAATATCGACCGGATTTATGATCGGATGCGCGAGCTGGCGCTGTTGCGCACGACGGCGGAGTGGGAGGCGTTGTTGCTGAAGATCGATGTGCCGCACGCGGGGTTTGCCAAGTTGCGCGAGGTGGCGGAGCAGCCGCATCTCAAGGCGGTGGAGATGTTCCCGGAGGTGGAGCATCCGTCGGAAGGGCGCATTCGCCAGGCGCGGCCGCCGGCGCGGTTTTCCGGCAGCCCGGCCTCGGTGCGGCGGTTGGCGCCACGGTTGGGCGAGCATACGCGCGAGGTTTTGCGCGAGGCCGGGTATGGCGAGGCCGAGATCGACGGGTTGATTGCCGCCCGCGCGGCTGCGGCGGAATAAGGGTCTGAGGCGAAATAAGCAAGGCAAGGGCTCCGCCCTTGACCCGCCAGGGGCCAAGCCCCTGGACCTTATCTATTGGAAAATGAATGGGTTTCCAAAGGCCCTCGGCCTTTGGTGGGTCCAGGGCAAAGCCCTGGCCTTACCTGACTCCATGAGTCATTCATTCTGAGGGTTGGTATGAGCTATCTTGGCTCGATCGGCATGCGCGCAATGCCGCCCCAGGCAATCGGCGCGCCGGCCGCTTCCGCAGCTGCCGCGGGAGGCAGCGACGTATCCCAGTCGGCTGCGACAAAGCGCCGGCCATTCACCGTGGCCGCGTCGTCCGACAACAGCCACAGTAACGGCGGGACCATGATGTCCGGTTGCAGCATTCGCGCGGGATCGCCGGACTGGTCGCCGACCAGCGCGGTATTGGTGGTGCCGCCGGGTACCAGCACGTTCGAGGTTACGCCGGTGCCCTCCAGGTCGGCGGCCAGTACCGCCATGGCCGATTCCGCCGCCGCCTTCGCCGAGCCGTAGAGCAGGTGGCCGGCCCGCACCATCGTGCCCAGGCTGGTGGTCACGCTGATGATCCGGCCGCGCCCGGCGGCCAGCATGTGCGGCAGCACGGCGCGGGCCATGTTGATCGGCCCGGCGCCATTGATTGTCATGAACCGCCACCACTGTTCGGGCGTGGTTTCCCAGAAGCGGATCGGGTTGCGGCGCTGGTCGGCGCGCACCGCGAATTGCCCGATCCCGGCGTTGTTCAGCAGCACGTCGATGCGGCCGAATTGCACCAGTGCGGCGGCGGTCACCTGTGCAAACGCGTCGGGGTGCGCGAGGTCGGCGGTGAGGGTGCTCACCTGGCCGTGCAGTGCGGCCGCCCGCAGCGCGAGCCCGTCCAGCGCTGCACTGTTGCGATCGACGGCGACGACATTGTGGCCTTCGGTCAGTAATGCGATGGCCATGGCGAGGCCGATCCCACTCGCCGCGCCGGTGACGATGACGGTTTTGCTTTCCGAGGCCATGCCCATTCCTCCCGTGTTCCGCTACTGCGCCAGCCACCCGCCATCGATCACCAACTCTGATCCGGTGACAAATGACGCTTCGTCTGATGCCAGGTACAACACCCCGTACGCGACATCCATCGGCACGCCGATCCGTCGCATCGGCGTCTGAGCGGCGGCCACCGCGCGGGCATTGGCATTGGTGCCGTTCAGCATCGGCGGCAAGTAGCCGGGATGCACCGAATTCACCCGCACCCCGTGCGGCCCATAGCGAACCGCGGCGGCCTTGGAATAGATCCGCACCGCGCCCTTGGAGGCGTGATAGCCGGGATGGCCGGCGTCGCTGCCGACAAAGCCGTTGATCGACGAGATGTTGATGATCGATCCGCCGCCGGTCTTGATCATCTCCGCGGCCGCCAGCTTGGTGCCCAGGAAGACCGAGGTCTGGTTCACCGCGATCAGGCGATTCCAGCCTTCGATGCCATCGGGATCGCCGACGGTGCTGCCGGAGATGCCGGCATTGTTCACCAGCACATCGATCCTGCCATAGGCGGCCAACGTGGCGGCGATCAGGGCCTGCCACTCCGCCTCCTGCGTCACGTCAATCCGGTGGAACAGCGCCGTGCCACCGTCCGCACAGATATCGGCGGCCACCGCCGCGCCGAACTCGGGCAGGATATCGGCCACCACGACCGAGGCTCCTTCGCGCGCAAACAGCCGTGCCTCCGCCTCGCCCATGCCATGGGCACCCCCGGTCACGATCGCCACCTTGCCGTGCAGCCGCATTGCCGTTTCCCCCTCCGGTCGCTGCCGGAATTGCGCGATGAGCGGCCATCTTGGCTGTCACGGCGGCGGGATGTCCACCTGGCCGGGGGCGATGCCAATACTGGGGTATTCCGATGCCGCGAAATGCCGCAAAATAGGCCAACGCTGCCGTGAGGCCAGCGCTGCCGTGAAGGAAGAACCGGGATGGATAACTTCGACCAGGCGTTCGTCGAGTTTCAGGAAATGGCGCAGATCAGGCGATCCGCCGAAGGCTGGCTGGCCGGCTTCGAGGCGGCCTTGGCGGCGCGTGATGTGGCGCGGATTGGCAGCTTTTTCCACCCGGACTGCCAGTGGCGGGATATCCTGGCCTTCACTTGGCACATTACGCCCACCGAAGGCCGCGAGGTGGTTGCCGCACGGCTGGCCCACGAGCAGGCACGCGCCGGCGCACATGGCTTTCACCTGCAGCAGGACCGCCGGCCGCCGCGGAAAGTCATCCGGCTTGGCATCGAGAGCATCGAGGCGATTTTTGCTTTCAAGACCGCCGATGGCCGCGGCGCCGGGCTGCTGCGGCTTGCGCCCGACGGCGACGCGATGACGGCCTGGCACATCTCGACCACGCTTGAGGCGTTGGACGGATGCGAGGAGAAAATCGGCGACAACCGGCCAACGGGTGCTGCCTATTCGCGGAATTTCGGCGGCGACAACTGGGCCGATATCCGCCGGAAGGCCGCGGCGTATGACGACCGGGAGCCTGCGGTGCTGGTGATCGGCGCCGCCCAGTCGGGGCTTGCGATTGCAGCACGGCTCAATCAGCTGGGTGTTGACACCCTGGTTGTGGAGAAATGGCCGCGCATCGGCGATAGTTGGCGCAAGCGGTACCACTCGCTGGCGCTGCATAACTCGATTCACATCAACCACCTGCCGTACATGCAGTTTCCGCCGACATGGCCCAAATACATCCCCAAGGACATGCTGGGGAACTGGTTCGAGTTTTATGCCGATGCGATGGAGATCAATTGCTGGACCGACACCGAGTTCGTCGGCGGGGAATGGGACGCAGGCGCGAAGTGCTGGACCGCGCGGCTGAAGCGCGGGGATGGCAGCGAGCGGGTGGTGCGGCCGCGCCATCTCGTCTTTGCCAACGGGGTCAGCAGCTATCCGATGATCCCCGAGATCGCCGGGCTTGAGGAATTCGAGGGCGATGTCATCCACTCCGAGGGGTTCGACAGTGGCGCGGCATGGACCGGCAAGAACGCTCTGATCATCGGCACGGGCAGCAGCGCCAACGACATCGCACTCGACCTGCATAGCCATGGCGTCAGGACGACGCTGGTTCAGCGCGGCTCGACGACGGTCATTTCGATCAATCCCAGTGCCAGGCTGAACGAGGCGCCCTGGAACGAGCCGGGGACGCTTGAGGACGCGGACATGGTTGTCTCCTCGGGAACCCCGCCCTTGATCATCAAGGCTTACAAGGCGGTGACAAAGCGCATGGTCGAGTTGGATCAAGTGATGATCCAGGGGCTCAAATCGATCGGTTTCAAGCACGATATCGGCGATGACGAAACCGGCCACCAGATGAAGTACTACCGGCGTGGCGGCGGCTACAATCTTGATGCGGGCAGCTCGGCGTTGATGATCAAGGGCGAGTTGGGCCTGTTGCAATTTGACCGCATCGCGCGTTTCACTGCGGATGGCGCGCGGCTTGTGGATGGCTCGACTGTGCCGGCGGACCTGATCGTTCTGGCGACCGGATACTTCCCGCAAGTGGAACTGATCCGGCGGGCACTCGGCGAGGAGATGGTCGAGCGCATCGGTCCAGTCTGGGGTTTCGGGGCGGACGGGGAGCTCAACAATATGTACAAGCGGACGATGCAGGAGGGGCTGTGGTTCATCGGCGGTGGCTTGGCGCCATGCCGCATATATTCCAAGTATCTGGCATTGCAGATCAAGGCGATGGAGTTAGGCCAGCTTGATCCGCTCTGAGTGCCGGTTCACCACGGTGTTGGCTCGTCGAACGCCGCTATGATTTTTCGTTCGGGGCCTCAACAATGAGCGGAGCTGTGGGCGACATCGCCATCGTCGGGGCGGGCATCGTCGGGCTGGCACATGCTCTTGCCGCGGTACGGCGGGGCCTGTCCGTGACGGTTATCGACCGCGAAGCGCGCGCCGCCGGGGCATCGGTGCGCAATTTCGGCTTCGTCACCGTTACCGGCCAGCAGGCGGGGATCACTTGGCGCCGTGCTCGCCGCGCACGAGACGTTTGGGCGGAGATCGCGCCCCTGGCCGGCATCGCCATCCACCAGCGCGGTTTGCTGATGCTGGCGCGCCGGGCCGAGGCGATGGATGTGCTGGCGGATTTCGCCGCGGGACCGATGGGCGCCGGCTGCCGGCTGCTGGACGGGCCGGCGCTGCGCGATGCGGCACCCATGCTCGCCGCCGGTCTGCGTGGCGCGTTGCATTCGCCGCACGAGTTGCGGGTGGAAAGCCGCGACGCCATTCCGCAACTGACCGCCTGGCTGGCGGCGCGCGGCGTGACTTTCCTGCGTCATGGCGCGGTGCGGGCGGTGGCGCCGGGCATGGTCGAGATGGCGGATGGCACCAGGTCTGGTGGCATGATCCGCGCGCGGCATGTCGTGGTCTGTCCCGGTCCCGATCTGGTCACGCTGTATCCGCACGTGATGGCCCGGCGCGGCGTTACCCTGTGCAAGCTGCACATGCTGCGCCTGGCCGACCCCGGTCCACGCTACCCCGCGCCGCTGATGAGCGACCTCGGGCTGGTGCGCTATCTCGGCTACCAGGGACGCCATCTGCCGGCGCTGCATGCGCGGCTGGCCGCCGAGCAGCCGGCGCAGCTGGCCGACGGCATCCACCTGATCGCCGTGCAGCACGAAGACGGCACCATGGTGGTGGGCGACAGTCACCACTACGATGCCACGCCGGACCCGTTCCAGCCGCGCGCCGTGGACGACCGCATGCTGGAGGAATTCACCAGCGTCACCGGCATCGTGCCCGAGGTGATCGAGCGCTGGACCGGCATCTATCCCTCGGGCCCCGACACTGCCTTCACCGAGGTGGTCGACGATGGCGTGCGCCTGTCGATGGTCACCTCGGGCACCGGCGCCAGCACCGCCTTCGCCATCGGGGAGGAGACGATCGCCGAATTGCTCGGCGACCCCGCGCCCGCCCATACCAAGGAGGATGCATGATGCTGCGCGGCCTGATCCTGGACTGGGCCGGCACCGTGGTCGACCACGGCAGCCGCGCGCCGATGGGCGCCTTTGTGCGCGCCTTCGCCGAATTCGGTGTGGATGTGAGCATCGCCGACGCGCGCGGCCCGATGGGCATGGCCAAGCGCGATCACATCGGCGCCCTGATGGCGTTGCCGCACGTCGCTGCTGCGTGGCGCGACGCGCAAGGCAGCGCCCCCGACGACACGGCGATCGACCGGCTGCTGGCGGTGTTCGAGCCGATGAACATCGCCGCCATCCGCGACCACGCCGACATCATCCCCGGTGCGCTGGAGGCGATCGCCTGGGCGCGCGCCCGCGGCATGCGGATCGGGTCCACCACCGGCTATACCCGCCCGATCATGGCAGCACTGCTGCCGCTCGCGGCTGCCGCCGGCTATGTGCCGGATCTGGTGGTGTGCGCCGGCGACCTGCCGGAGGGGCGGCCGAGCCCGCTGATGATGTGGCATGCCATGGCAGCACTGGGATGCTGGCCGGCACATACGGTCGTGAAGGTGGACGACACGCCGCCCGGCATCGGCGAGGGCCTGAACGCCGGCACATGGACCATCGGCCTCGCACTGACCGGCAATATCTGCGGGATGTCGGCTGGCGAGCTGGCCGTTCTGCCGGAGGCGGCGCGTGTGCCGATCCGCGCCCGCGCCGTGGCCGAGCTGACCGCATCCGGCGCCGACATGGTGATCGACAGCATCGCCGAACTGCCAGCGGCACTGGCCGGGATCGAGGCGCTGTTGGCGCGGGGCCAGCGGCCGCGCGGCGCCTGACACGGCCGTCGTCAAATTGTCATATGATTTTGCAACCCACCCATGCATCCTGCTGGCAAGCAGGTCACGCATCCGTGTAGGCTGCGGGCAGAGTGGCGGTCCGCGCTTCGGCGCGTGGCTCGGCGTTGGCGCGTGTGGCGAAGGAAATGCGAGCGATGACGGACGGATTGCGGACCCGGATCATGATGGCGGCGGTGGCGGGCGTGCTGGCCGCCGGCCCGGCCTTCGCCCAGGGCGCCTGCCCGGCGGCGACGGTGGCCAACAGCGGCGGCCTGAAGGGCGCCTTCCCGCAGCAATTTGAGCTCGCCGAGTTCGAGCGCGCCGCCAACTGCAAGCTGGTCTTCAAGGCCAACCCGGACATCGCCCAGCTCAACACCCGCATCGCCGGCAACCCCGCCCTGCCACCACTCGCCGAGCGGCTGCCGGCCGAGCCGCTGGTGGTAATGCCGTATAACGAGATCGGCCGCTACGGCGGCACCTTCGTCGGCCTGTCTGAGGCGCCCGAGGCAGGCACTTCCGACCTGCTGTCGGTGCGCCATGTCAGCCTGGTGCGCTACGCCGACGACCTCACCACCATCGTGCCGAACATCGCCAAGGGCTGGGCGTGGAACGCCGATTTCACCGAGCTCACCATCACCCTGCGCCGCGGTCATAAATGGTCCGACGGCGCGCCCTTCACCGCCGCGGACATCAAGTTCTGGCACGACGACCTGATGCACGACGAGAACGTCAGCAAGAAGCCGAAGGACTACGTGCTGGTCGCCGGCAAGCCGATGACGGTCGAGGTGATCGACCCCCTGACGGTGAAGTTCAAGCTGCCGGCCCCCA
>JANXSA010000516.1 GCA_025352915.1 Rhodospirillales bacterium
GGCAAGTCGCTGCAAGAGGCCGAGATGCACGCGACGGCATTGGACATCCTCGCCAAGGCAAGGCAGGCCGGCTGCGAGATCGTCCTGCCGGTCGACGCCGTCGTGGCCGCCGAGTTCCGCGCCAATCCGCCGACGCAAACCGTGGCGGTGGACGCCGTGCCGCCGGACACGATGATCCTCGATGTCGGCCCGAAATCGGTGGCCGCCCTGGTGGCCAAGCTGGCCTCGGCGAAGACGCTGGTCTGGAACGGCCCGCTCGGTGCCTTCGAGATCGCGCCCTTCGACACCGCGACAGTGACCTTGGCCCGCGCAGTGGCCACGGCAACCCAAGCCGGCCGCCTGCGCAGCGTCGCCGGTGGCGGCGACACGGTGTCCGCCCTGCGCCATGCCGGCGTCATCGAGCAGATGAGCTATGTCTCCTCGGCCGGCGGCGCGTTCCTGGAGTGGATGGAGGGCCGCGTGCTGCCGGGTGTCGCGGCGCTGGGCTGAGCCAGGTCTTTATTTCGGCGCGGCGTTGACCGGAGATTCACCTGTCTGCGGCAAGCTCCCGCCATGATCTCGAACCTCTCGCTCTCGGCTTTCTCAGCCACCAGCATTCGTCCCGCCCCGTCGCGAACGCCGGCAGATGGTGGCGAGGCGTCCCAGGCTGCTGCTGCCAAGCTGTCCGCCGCCCAGTCCGCCTCTGCCACACAGTCCGCTTCTGCCGCGCAGGGGGCAGCAACCCGCGCTGCCTCGGAACGGCCGCCGGTCGAGGCGGCGCCGCGGGTCGATCGGGTCAGGGCACAAAGCGATGCCCGCCCAGTTCCCGGCGCCTTGTCGCTGGGCGCCGCGCCACCCACCTCCTCCGGCAAGCCGGCGCCGCGCGGATCGTTACTGGATTTGTCGGTCTAGCCACCCGCGCCATCGCCATCGGGGATTGAATTCGCCCCCCCGGCAGGGCATTTTGTGCTCATGCCCGAGTTCGTCCGCCAGGTCCCCGACGGTGATAACCGCGAACGCAATGTCTGTGGCGATTGCGGGTATGTTGCCTACGAGAATCCCAAGATTGTTGTCGGCTCGGTGGTCGCCCACGAGGGCCGTGTCCTGCTATGCCGCCGCGCCATCGAGCCGCGGCGCGACTACTGGACGCTGCCCGCCGGCTACATGGAACTCGGCGAAACCCTGCAAGCCGGCGCCATGCGCGAGGCGCAGGAGGAGGCCGAGGCCGATATCGCGCTGGACGGCGTCCTGGCGATGTATTCGATCAGCCGCATCGGCCAGGTGCAGGTTATTTTTCGTGCCCGCTTTGCCGACCCCGCCCTGCCCCGCTTCGCAGCCGGGCCGGAAAGCCTGGAGGTTGGGCTGTTCGCGTGGGACGACATCCCCTGGGACCGGATCGCCTTTCCGACCGTGCGCTGGGCGCTGGATGCCTGGCGGGCGAATCCGCTCGGTGTACTGGGCGCACCGGCCGGCAACCCTGCCGAAGATCTCGCCGGAATGTCCCGGCCGGCCGGCGTGTGATGGTCCGGGTCTGGTCCATCTTGGCGTTCTTGCTGTTGGCGTTTCCGGCGTTGGCCGAAAAGGCGCCCACCATGCTGCTGGGCAACATGCCGTCGCTGAGCCAGGGGCGCGCCGGCGCGCAGCGTTTCGCCCCGGCGCCGATGCCGAATCCGGATATGCTGGCCCCCATCGCGCAGCGCGATCCGAACGCGGTCCAGCTCAGCCCCGGCCTGACCCGCACGCCAACCGGCCAGGCGCATCGCGGCGACGGCTTCGCCAATGGTTCGGCCTATACCGGCGAACTGGAAAAACGTCGTGGCGGGCTGGGCTCGAACGTGGTGCCCAGCCTGAACCTCAGGCTGCCGATGCAGGTCGAGTTCCGCTAGCGCCCGGCGACGAAGCGTTCCAGCCAGTGGATGGTGTACTCGCCCGACTGGAAGGTCTTGTCCTCCAGGATGCGGGCATGCAGCGGCAGGGTGGTCTTGATGCCCACCACCACGAATTCAGCCAGGCTGCGCCGCATCCGGGCGATGGCTTCGTCGCGCGTTGGTGCGTGCACGATCAGCTTGGCGATCATGCTGTCGTAGAATGGCGGCACGGTGTAGCCGGCGTAGAGCGCCGAATCGACCCGCACGCCGAGGCCGCCGGGGGCGTGGAAGGCGGTGACGCGGCCGGGGCTGGGGGTGAAGGTGTCGGGGTCTTCGGCGGTGATCCGGCACTCGATGGCGTGGCCGGTGAAGGTGACATCGGATTGGGTGTAGCCGAGGGGCTGGCCGGCGGCGATGCGGATTTGTTCGCGCACCAGGTCGATGCCGCAGACCATCTCGGTGACCGGGTGTTCGACCTGGAGGCGGGTATTCATCTCGATGAAGGCGAAATGCCCGTCCTGGTAGAGGAATTCCAGCGTGCCGGCGTTGCGGTAGCCAAGCTTGGTCAGGCCGGCGGTGACGGTGACGCCGAGGGCATCGCGCTGTTCGGGCGTGATGGCGGGGGAGCCGGCTTCTTCGAGGAGTTTCTGGTGGCGGCGTTGCAGCGAGCAGTCGCGCTCGCCGAAATGCACCACGCGGCCGTGGGCGTCGGCCATCACCTGCATCTCGATGTGGCGAGGGCGGTCGAGGTATTTCTCGATGTAGACGGCATCGTTGCCGAAAGCAGCCTTGGCCTCGCCGCGGGCGACGCGCCAGGCTTCTTCCAGCCCGTCGGCGGAGGTGGCGACCTTCATGCCACGGCCGCCACCGCCGGCGGCGGCCTTGATCAGCACGGGATAGCCGATGCGGGCGGCGACAGCGGCGGCTTCGTCGAGGTCGGAAACTTCGCCGGCTGAGCCGGGGACCAGGGGCACGCCGAGGCTGGCCATGGCGGCCTTGGCGGCGATCTTGTCGCCCATCATGCGGATATGGGCGGGGGATGGGCCGATGAAGGTCAGGCCGTGGGCTTCGACCATCTCGGCGAAGCCGGCGTTTTCGGACAGGAAGCCGTAGCCGGGGTGGATGGCGTCGGCCCCGGTGATGTTGGCGGCCGAGAGGATGGCGGGGATGTTGAGGTAGCTGTCGCGCGCCGGGGGCGGGCCGATGCAGACACTTTCGTCGGCCAGGCGGACATGCATCGCCTCGGCGTCGGCGGTTGAATGGACGGCCACGGTGGGGATGCCGAGTTCGCGGCAGGCGCGCTGGATGCGCAGCGCGATTTCACCGCGATTGGCGATCAGGATTTTGCGGAACAACGGGTTATTCCAGGATCAGCAAAGGCTGGCCGTATTCGACCGGCTGGCCGGGTTCGACCAGGATGCGCAGGACGGTGCCGGCCTTCTGGGCGCGGATTTGATTGTAGGTCTTCATCGCTTCGATCAGCAGAAGGGTCTGGCCGGCGGCGACGGTCTGGCCAATGGTGATGAAGGCGGCCGCTCCGGGTTCCGGCGCGAGGTAGACCACGCCGACCATCGGGCTCAGCACGGCGCCGGGGTGCTTGGCGTCGTCTGCGGCAGGCGCCGGGATCGGGGCGGCGGGGGCCTGGGTCATGGCGGGGGCAGCGATCGGTTGGGCGATGGCGGCGGGGGTTCGGGCGATGCGCACCCTGCCCTCCTTGGTTTCGACCTCGATTTCGGTGAGGTTGGTATCGGCGAGGATTTCGGCCAGGGCACGGACGATCTTGGGGTCGAAGCTGGGGGGGGTCATGTGCGTTGCTCCAGGATGTCGGCCATGGCCGTCAGCGCCAGGGCGTAACCGCCGACGCCGAGGCCGCAGATCACGCCGACCGCCGCCTTGGAGACGAAGGAGTGGTGGCGGAACTCCTCGCGGCGATGGATGTTGGTGATGTGGACCTCGATCACCGGCAGTTCGGTGGCCAGCAGGGCGTCCATCAGGGCGATCGAGGTGTTGGTGTAGCCGGCCGGGTTGATGACGATGCCGGCGGCGCGGCCGCGGCATTGCTGGACCCAGGTTATCAGCTCGCCCTCGCCGTTGGTTTGGCGGAAGTCGATAGCCAGGCCGAGCTGTTCGGCGGTTTCGGCGCACAGGGCCTCGACATCGTCCAGCGTGGCGCTGCCGTAAAGATGGGGCTGGCGTAGGCCGAGCATGTTCATGTTCGGGCCGTTGAGGACCGCGATGAGCGGCAGGGATGATGGAATTGGCATGGCGGCAGGCCGTAGCACGGGGGGGCGTATGGCTTCAATGCGTGCGTGAGGCGCGCGCTTTCTTGTCGTGAGGCGAGGGCGTGCCCATACTTCGGCGTATGAGCGATACCACCACAGAACCGAGCTTTACCGTGAATGGCGAGAGCCGGGCGTTGGCGGGAGCGATGACGGTCAGCGACCTGTTGGTTGTGTTGGGGTTGGATGGGCGGAAGGTGGCGGTGGAGCGGAACGAGGCGATCGTGCCGCGCTCGGTCTATGGCACGACGTGGCTTGCGGCGGGCGATAGCCTGGAAATCGTGCATTTCATCGGGGGGGGCTGAGGCGATGGATCAAGCGGTTGGGGACCAGGTGGTGATGGATGCCGAGGATAGGTGGACGGTGGCGGGGCGGAGCTTTCGGTCGCGGTTGATCGTGGGGACTGGGAAATACAAGGATTTGGCGGAGACGGCGGCGGCGATCGAGGCTTCGGGGGCGGAGATTGTTACGGTGGCGGTGCGGCGGGTGAATCTTTCGGACCCCAAGGCGCCGATGTTGCAGGATTTTGTTGATCCGAAGAAGTATACCTACCTGCCGAATACCGCCGGGTGTCACACGGCGAACGAGGCGGTTCGGACGTTGCGGCTGGCACGTGAGGCCGGGGGGTGGAACCTGGTGAAGCTGGAAGTGCTGGGGCCGCCGCCGCATCTTTATCCGGATATGCAAGGCACGTTCGAAGCGGCGGCGGCGCTGATCAAGGACGGGTTCGAGGTGATGGTGTACTGCGCGGATGATCCGCTGGCGGCGTCGCGGCTGGAGGATATGGGGTGCGTGGCGATCATGCCGCTGGGGGCGCCGATTGGCTCGGGGTTGGGGTTGCAGAACCCGGCGATGCTGTCGCTGATGATCGAACAGGCGAAGGTGCCGTTGTTGGTCGATGCCGGGGTGGGGACGGCGTCCGATGCGGCGATCGGGATGGAGTTGGGGTGCACGGCGGTATTGCTGAACTCGGCGATCGCACATGCGAAGAACCCGGTGTTGATGGCGCGGGCGATGAAGGCGGCGGTGGAGGCGGGAAGGCTGGCGTTTCGGGCTGGGCGGATGGCTCGGCGGATGGGGGCTGATCCTTCCAGTCCTTTGGCGGGGTTGATCCGGTAGGCAGAGGAAGGCCAGGGCTCTGCTCTGGACCCGCTGGGGCCGGCGGCCCCAGACCCCCGTTCGTTAGGGGAAAAGCCCAGCCTATATTGTTTTGATATCGTAATATTAAAGACACAGTGCGGCGCGGTCGCTCGCAACCGTCTCAAAATTGCGATCCATGGGAAGGGACAGGTCAGATCGATTCCTGTGGGGATCGGCGGAACTTGTGCCGATGGCGCGGACTGCCTGGTACGGCGCGAGGAACGCGGCTGGGTGGCAGGTGATACGGCGGCCCTGAACGAGCGTGCCAATAGGTGCGGTGTGGCGGCGCTGGAGCGCGGGGTGGGCGGGACCGGAGTCTCCGCGAGGGGCGCCGGCATGGCGGGGCTGGTCAGACGCGCGGCCAGGCGGCCGGCATGGAAGATGGATTTTTGGCGCAGGCGTTCCAGAAGGCCGAGCGGGCGGCGCATAGGCGACGGGCGGGAGGGGCGGGGCGCGCGCTGGGAGATGAGTTGGCCGGCGGCCAGGGCGGCGAGTTGGCACTTCAGGCGCTGCATGGCCCGGTCCACGCGGGCAAAGAGCGGCGCGGTGAGGCGGTCGGGCAGGCATAGGCGGTCGGCGATCAGGCGCAGAAGGCCGACGAGGACGGCTTCCAGGGCGCAGGCGAGTTCGAGCATCGCCGGAGACGGCGTCAACACAGCGGCCGGGGACGGCATGAGTACAGGCGCGGCCGCTGGCCGGCCCACCGGGGCCGAGCCCTCCTGGTGGGTCGCAACCGGGTGCGCGCGCATGTTCAACATATGTTCCTACGCCGATTGCGCCAGCGGCGCAAGGGGATTTTTCTTATTCAGTCGGGCGCGCCGAATTGTGCCGGTGCGGCGGCGGCGGAATGGGGGCGGGTTTGTGGCAGGCGGTAGACCGGGACG
>JANXSA010000517.1 GCA_025352915.1 Rhodospirillales bacterium
GCTTCCTCATCGCCGATCCAGGCCGCATCCGTTCCATCGCAACGCGGGAGTGGGCATGTGTCAGTCTTTGAGCGGGTTGGTATGAGGCCGAGTTTCGCAGTCAGGGCAGTTGGATTGGAATGCGTGGCTCGATCGACGCCCAGTCGGCATACGGGAATACTAGGCTCATGCGCGGCATCTCGCACACCGCCTCAATCTGGGCGGGCCGGATCATGTAGTGCCAGGTCTGCTGGCGCGTCGGCTCGCGCGTTGTGATGGCGCGGCAGTCCAATAAGGCCCAGTTGGCGCCGTGCCCAGGATCACGCACCGAGGCGTAGCGCAGCAAAGCCACATGCGCCGCGCGGGCGGAATCGGTGAGCGCTTGGCAGGGCTCATAGTTGCCTGGGTCCATCCAGACATCCCGGTCGCGATCCAGCGGCGGCATCGTCAGGTCGAGGCCCGATGATGTCCGGACCTTGAAACTGAAGGCCGTCCGCTCCTGTGCGTTGCGAGGAAGCAATGCACCCGGCGCATCGAGGTGGAAGCGCAGCCGATAGAATGCATCCTCGGCAATCGCGGTCTCGATAAGTTCGGCGGCGTAGAGACACCCCTCACGCTGGCGGGCCCGACGGAACCGGCTGCCGTGTGGATACGGTGCGTAGCGAAAAGGCGTCGCAAGCAGCCAGTGCAGGTGCTGACAGGCCGCGGGGATGGTGGGCTTCGAGCGTTCAAGCTCTGCCTCAAGCAACTGCTGCTCAGCCAGACTGTCGACGAGCTTCATGGTCGCAACGCGGGACTGACTCTCGACGACGCGCCACGCCTCGCCGACGATCCTGCGTCGCTCAGAGGCGAGCGCGGGCGCTGTCCACATAGGCCACTGCTTCGACCAAGCCGCTCACCGTGGCGATGACCTCGCGTGGCACCCCGCCAAGCGCTAGGTTGGTCGTCTGCATCCAGGACTGCACCGCCGCCGGATCGCCGCCTGTCATCGCTTCCAGGCCGCGAAACAGGCGGATCAGCATCAGAGCCAGTTCGTAGTGCTTGCTGCCATATGGCAAGGACGATGTGCCCGTCTTGAGCCGTGTGACCGTCGCGCCCGAGAGCCCTAGGATACGTCCCAGGGCCTGCTGATTGAGGCCGAGAAGGTCAGCAGCACGGATGGTCGCCTTGCTGACAACAGCCTCGGGATCGGCAGTGGTGGCGGCACGGGGGTCTGGAACCGGCTCTAGGGTGCGCATCGCGTTCTCCTGAAAAATAACCCTATCAAAATTTCAACTGATCGGCAAGATTTTCCGCGCATAACGCGCTATGCAACACACGTTCGCGCGACCACTCGAGCGACAGTCGTATGCGTCCAGGCTCCGCGACTGGCCGGTGGCAGCACACCCCTTTTCGTTCAAGGCGCGCGCAAGTGCCTGGTTGGTATGGATTCCACCGGACCGCAGACCCTCCACTTCCAGCGCGAGCCAATGTGCTACCCGCTGGGCCGCCTCCCACCGTGCCTGGGCCGCCGCCGCCGCGTCCGGGCCTCTGATCGGTCGATAGCCCCGATCCCCACCCAGCACCTTCCCACGCGCCTTGGCTGCTCCCAATGCTGCTCGGGTGCGCTCGCTGATCAGTTCCCGCTCCTTCTGCGCCATGGCCGCGTAGATGCGCATCATCAGGTCGTCGGCGCCCGGCATGTCGGCCGCTCGGTTCGGCGGCGCGGGTCAGGACGATCGTGGCGGCGTGGGAGAGGCTCATTTGCGTGCTCCGGATGGCGGCTCCCGACCACCGGGCGCCTGTTACCACCCCGAGCCCCGCCGGACAGAACCCGGTCGGGGTGGTGGTGGAGGGCGGCGCATCAGTCGGCGGTGTCGGCCTCGATCTCGGCGTGCAGGACGAAGCCGGTGAGGTAGGGCAGTCCGCGGGGGATGCCGGTCTCGTGGGCGGTGCGGGCGCTGATGCGCCATCCCATCCAGGTCGTCGCGGAGGCGTTGATCGCGCTGGCCAGCGCCTTGCCCGCCGCGAGGTGGTTGGCGACTTCGTCCGCGAAGTGGCGGCCGTAGCGGCCATCGAGGAAGGCGCGGGTGGCGTCGGGGCTGCACCCGGTGGTGCCGGCGATGAAAGCTAGTACGATGTCCCAGGCGCGCTCGGGGTCGGCATGGTGACTGATGGTTCCAAAAAAGCCCCATTCACGGTTCTGCGTCTCTGGCAGCCGGGTATTGGTCATCGCGGTTGCTCCTGCTGGCCTTGGCGAGCGGGCAACACTTCGCTCTGGTGCGAAGACAAGCCAAGTCAGATCGTGCGGAGAATGATTGCGGAGTACGCGCCGGCATGATCATCAATGGAGCCGCTCGGCGCGATTCCCCCCTGCCGCCACCGCGCCCGCCGGTCCATCATCGCGATGCACCGATCTGCCCAGAAGGAAACTGCCACCGTGTCGCCAGCCAAGCCCCAGATGAAGCTCACCGCCTTCTGTTTCCCGCCCGGCAACTGGCGCATGCCCGATGCCAGCCCAACCGATATGGATTTCGACGAGGTCGTCCACTTCGCCCAGGTGGCCGAGCGCGGCTTGTTCGACATGCTATTCTTCCAAGACAGCGCCGCCGTGCCGCAGGCCTTCTTCCTGCCCGGCAGCACCCCCGATATCGTCGCCCGCGCTGCCCGCTGCGTGCGGTTGGAACCGCTGACGATGCTGGCCGCCCTGGCCACCGTCACGCGCCGCATCGGCCTGGTCTCCACCGCCACCACCACCTACAATGACCCGTTCAGCATCGCCCGTAAGTTCGCCACCATCGACCACATCAGCAAGGGCCGTGCCGGCTGGAACCTGGTCACCTCGCAGAACGAGGACGAGGCGCAGAATTTCGGCCGCGACAGCCATGTCGACCACGCCGACCGCTACGCCCGCGCCGAGGAATTCCACGACGTGGTCCGCGGCCTGTGGGACAGCTGGGAGGATGACGCGATCATCCGCGACCGCGCCAGCGGCCGCTACACCGACCCGGCGAAGGTCCACATCCTTGGCCACAAAGGCCCGCATTTCTCGGTCCGCGGCCCGCTCAACATCGCCCGCTCGCCCCAGGGTCACCCGATCGTCGCCCAGGCCGGCTCCTCCGAACCCGGCCGGGCGCTGGCCGCGCGCACCGCCGACGTCGTGTTCACCGCTCAGGTTGACCTCGACGAGGCGCGCGCCTTCTACGCCGACGTCAAGGGCCGCATGGCCGCCCATGGCCGCGCGCCGCACGAGCTGAAGATCATGCCCGGCATCCGCTACGTCCTCGGCGCCACCGAAAGCGAGGCGCAGGAGCGCTACGCTCTGATGGCTGACGAGGTGTCGGACGACGCGGCACTGATGACCATCCAGCGCCTGACCGGCGGCGTCGACCTGCGCCAGTATCCGCTCGACGGACCGCTACCCGCGCTGAAGCCGAGCAACGCGGCCAAGGCACGGCAGAAGATGATGATCGATCTGGCACAACGCGAGAACCTGTCGATCCGCCAGCTGGCCCGCCGCTTTACCTTCAGCCTGGGCCATCTGGTCTATGTCGGCACCGCAATGGGCCTGGCCGATCTGATGGAGGAATGGTTCAGCGCCGGCGCGGCCGACGGCTTCACCATGCTGTCGCCCTATTACCCGACGCCGCTGGAGGAATTCGTCGAAAGCGTGGTGCCGGAACTGCAGCGCCGCGGTCTGTTCCGCACGCAATACGAGGGCACGACGCTGCGCGACCACCTGGGCCTCGCGCGTCCCGCCAACCGCCTGGCACGACAGCGCGCCTTGGCCAGCGACTGATTCGGTGGGCGGCTACACATTCAACACGGCACCGTCATAGTACGGGTGCATTGCGATCGGGCGCGGCGACACCGACCACGAGCTTCACACCTCGGAGCTTTGCCAGGAGTGGTCTCGGCTGGCCTCCCCCAGGGTTCAACACAACGCAAGGGACGATGGTATTCGACTTCCTGGTCAACCGGCGCACGTCAATCGGCAGCCTGGTGTTCGGCGGCATCGGCGACACATTTTCGAATACCATCTACCTCAGCCGCAACATTTCGGCGGACTTCATGACGGTGTTTTCGGGTGGCACGCAGCAGGCGCTGATCTGCAAGCTGCTCGACTGAACCATCGGTGCCCGCAACCGGGTGGCCATCGCGTGGCGGGCCAACGACTTCGCCATTGTCGCCAATGGCGGGACCCCATCCGTCGATACCAACGGCTCGCTGCCCGTTGGGCCGGTTCGGCTTATGATCGGGACTGCGCCCTACTCGGCGATCGGTGGCACCCATGTTGCCAGGTGATTAGCCAACTCGCCTTCGTCCCGCGTCGGATGGCCGACAGCGTGCCGCAGGCGCTCACCGCGCCGTAGGAGCTCCTCATGTGGACCGAGTGTTGATTTTCATCGAGAGGCGATCCGACTGAGGTTTTTTCCTTTTTGACAGGGTGTGGGCAAGTCATGCCTTGGTCCTTTCGCATTTGGAGTTTGTTGCGCTGGACTTGAAGCGGAAGGCGTCGTTTCCGGTGTCCAGGATGTGGCAATGGTGCGTCAGCCGGTCCAGGAGCGCGGTGATCATCTTGGCGTCCCGGCAACAATTTCAAAGCGCGACGCCATGACGTCGAACTCACCGTCGGCGCCTTTGTCGTCTCGGGCGTTCGACGCAACACGAAAATGCGTCGTCAAGTCGCCGAAAACCGCGAGATCGGCTACCGAAGACGACCAGCTGTCGCAATTGCTGCTTGGCCGGTCGGCTATAGAATGTCATAAAATCGTCACATAAAGCTGGGGGATTAAGGCGATGTCTGGTTCCGCGATGACCCATGGGTTCACGCCGCAGTGGTTGGACCCCGACGACGCCAACGCCTTCTGGTTTCGTGACGTGATGCATTTTCCTGCTCCCATTACGCCGCTGACCGCCACGTTTTTCCAGCCGGCGTTCTCGCGTGGCGCGTCGGCGGCAATCTCGCGCTTGTCGATGCCAATAACCAGGCTGACCGCCAGCGTGCACAACGGCTATGTCTATCTGAATCCGTCGCCATTCCAGGGCGACGAGACTACAACCAGGGCACGCTTTGCTGAGATGCAGCGCCTGACCATGGAACTGGGCGCCACGGTGTTGCAAGACTGGTACAACATCTTCGAGCCGCGCGTCCTCGCTCTGGCTACTGAACTGATGAGCTTTGATTACGCAGGCGCCTCGACGCGCGATATGGCCCGATATCTCCATGCCTCTCAGGATACGATGGCCGAGGTGTGGGATATCCACATGCGGGTCAACATCCCGCCGATGAACGCGGTGTTCGGCTTCGAGGAGTTCATCGGCCAAACACTTGGCGACGGCGCCGTGAGTGAAAGCCGCGGGCTGTTACAAGGTTTCGACAACCGCTCCTTGGCCCTGGGCCATGCGCTATGGGAACTGTCGCAATGGGTGCGTGGCCACGACGGGCTTGCCGCCGCCGTCGCGGGCGCCGCAGTGCGCCAGGGCCGAGTGGTGCTGCCGCCGCATCCCGTCGCTGCCGAGTTCGTCGCGCGCATGTCGGACTTCCTGGAGACCTATGGCTGGCGGTCGGACGTGTTCGCAGAGTTGGGCCATCCGTCCTGGCGGGAGGACCCCGCGACGGCACTGACGCAGCTGAAGGGATTCCTTGCCGACGAGGCCGCGCGAAGCCCCTATGCCCGGCAGGCAGCGGAGCGTGAAGCGCGCATGCGGCTGGAACAGGATTTCGCCGCACGGCTGCCCGAGCCCGCTCGGCCGGTGTTCCACGCCATGTTGCCGCTGGTGCAGCAATACGTACCGGTGGCTGAGGACCACAATTTCACGATCGACCAGAAGTATACCGTGGTCACGCGCGAAGCCTTCCTCAACCTCGGCCGACGCCTCGTGCAGGAAGGACATGTCGCGGATGCAGACGACATTTTCTATCTGACGCACGACGAGATTGGCGCCATCGCCGACGGCCACGCGCCAGCAAGCTTCGTGGCTACCGTCGCGCGGCGCCGCGCCGATCGCGCGGCGCAAAGCCGCTTGCAGTCGCCCCCCTTCATCGGCACGCCGCCGCCAGCCGACATGCCGCCCGACCCGGTGGCGACCAAGTTTTTCGGTGTCGGGCTCCAACCGTCCGACAACCCGAAGGTGGTCACTGGCCACCCGGCATCGCCCGGTAGAGCGACCGGCATCGCCCGCATCGTCCGCTCGCTGGACCAGGCGCACAAGCTCACCCCGGGTGACATCCTGGTGTGCCAGATGACCATGCCGGCCTGGACCCCGCTGTTCGCCCAGGTGAGCGCAGTGGTGGCCGATTCCGGCGGCGTGCTGTCCCATTGTGCGATCGTGGCGCGCGAGTATGGGCTGCCCTGCGTTGCGGGCACGGTGAACGGAACCAGCGTCATCCCCGACGGCGCCCGCATCCATGTCAATGGCAGCACAGGACTGGTTCAGGTGCTCGACTAGGCCGGGTGCGCCGACAGCGGCGCGGCTGCCTTCCTAGTTGCGCCGCGGCGGCAGCATGGACGCGGCGGCAACGGCCAGGGCGGTGCCGGCAAAGGTGACGATGAACAGGGCCTGGAACCCCTCCAGTCCCACACCGCCGTCAAGCAGGCGGGCCAGCGCGATCGATCCGGTGAAGCTGCCGATGTAGCGGCAGGTGGAGAACAGGCCGGCGGCGACGCCCGCATGTTCCGGGGCGACGGATTCTACCGCCGAGGTCTGCAACCCCGCCTGGCCGAGGCCCAGCCCGGCGCCGGACAGCAGCAGGCAGGCGTAGAAGGCGGCGCCTGTCAGGCCGGGGTCGATCGCCAGCGGGGCGAGCGAGGCGGCCAGCATCACGCTGCCGAGCAGCACCGGCGGGCGCCGGCCCCACATGTCGGCCAGCCGGCCGCCGAGCGCTGCGCACACCACCATCGGGGCGGAGATCAGGGCCAGCACCAGGCCGGATTCCAGGCTGGTCCAGCCGCCGCGGCGGGCCAGCAGGATCGGCACGGCGAGCAGCACGGTGTAGGACCCGAGGTTGCTGGCGGCGACGCCGATGGTGGCGGCGGCAAAGCCGCGATTGGCGAAGAAGCGTGGCTGGAACACCGGGTCGGGATGGGCCAGCTCGCGGCGCATGAAAGCGGCGCCCAGGCCAGTGAGGATCACGACCAGGGTCAGCAATAGGCTGGACGAGGGGGCGTGGCGGCCTTCGATCACCAGCAGGGCGAGGCCGAGCAGGAGCAGCGGAAAGAGCAGCGCACCGAGGAGATCGAAGGCGAGCGGGGGGCGCTCGGACGGAATGTGGCGCGGGATCTCGCGCCAGGCGAGCACCAGGGCCGCCAGCACCACGGGGATGTTGACCAGGAAGATGGCGCGCCAGCCACCGATCGCGACGATCAAGCCGCCCAGCGGTGGTCCGAGGGCGGCGGCCAGCGAGAGGATGGCGCCCATGGTGCCGAAGGCGCGGGCACGGCGGTCGGCGGGGATGAGCTGGCGCAGCAGGCCGGCGCCGTTCGGAAAGACAATCGCACCGGAAACCGCCTGCATCGTGCGCATCGCGATCAGGAACGGCAGGTTGGGGGCCAAGGCGGCGCCCAGCGAGACGAGACCAAACACGGCCAGCCCGCCGAGCATGAACGGACGCCGGCCGTAGCGGTCGCCAAGCTTGCCCGCCACCGGCTGGATCACGGCCAGGGCCAGCAGGTAGCCGGTCATCAGCCAGCCCGCGGTGCCGATATCCGAATCGAAATGGGAGATGATGCCGGGCAGCGCGACGGCCAGCATGGTGGAGTTGAGCGGCGCGAGGATGCCGCCCAGCGCGACGGCAATCTGGATTCTTCGCTCCCAGGGTGGACGCTCGGAGGCTGGGCGCGTGGCGAGGGAGGTCAACGCCGTTTGAACTACATGCCGGTGACGGGACGGCGTTGCAGAAGATAGAGCGTGTCGCCCTCGAAGGCCCATTCGATGTCGTGCGGCACGTCGCCGAAGGTGGCATCGCAGGCGCGGGCGAGGGCGACGAGCTCGGCCAGGTTGGCGTCGCCGAGGCAGAGCGCCTCGACGAGATCTGGCGCGACGGGCACTTTGTGCGTGTCGCCATCGGGCTTGCGGCGGATGGCAATGTTCTTCACCCCTGCCCGGCGTTCCAGCACCGTGCCGTCAGGCAGCAGGCGGAAGGAGTCCGGGATGATCATGCCCTGGACAATAATCTCGCCCAGGCCCCAGCCGGCCTCGATCAACAGCTCGGCGGCACGGGTGACGGGGTTGCGGGTGAACATCACCCCGGCGGTATCGGCATTGACCAGACGCTGGACCACCACACCCATGCGCATCGGGCCCTCTGCGCCGACGCGTTGGCGATAGGCCTGGGCGGCGTCGGCCCAGCCGGATTTCCAAACCTCGGTCACCGCGTCGCACACCTTGGATACGTTGAGCAGGGTGGCGTGCTGGCCGGCGAAGCTCGCGGCGCCGCTGTCCTCGCCGATGGCCGAGGACCGCACCGCGAAGGGGCCAGGCATAGTGGCGCAGGCGGCGTCCAGCGCGGAACGGGCGGCGGAATCCCCTTCTGCAATGGCGGCAACGAAGTTGTGGTGCAGACCGAAGCCTTCGGGCACGCGCAGGCCCGCCCGGAGTGCTGCGCCGAGCTGGGCGGCCTTGCCGCCGAAATCCAGTGGATCGTGTGCCTCGTGCAATGGGACTGGGCGGTTCACAGCACAAAGACCTCGCCGGTCAGTCCGTCGACGCGCAGCTGTGCCCCATCGGCGATGTGCTTGCTGGCCTCGCGGGTGCCGACCACGCCGGGTATGCCCAATTCGCGGCTGACGATAGCGGCATGCGAAAGGAGCCCGCCAGTATCCGTGACGATGGCGCCAAGCAACGGCAGGACGATGTTGAACGACTCGGTGGTCGACGGGGTCACCAGGATGTCGCCGGATTGCAGGCGGCCAAAATCCGCCGGGGAAAAGATCACCCGGGCGGTGCCGGTGAAGCTGCCCGGGCTGGCGCCGATCCCGCGCAGGCGGCGGGGCTCATTGGGCTCGGTGGCGGTTCCGAATATTGCCTCGCTCGATGCCATGGAGGCGCGGAACATCCGCAGCGCTGCGGGCGGCAGGCCATCGGGCACGACAGTCGGCTTGGGCGGATCGCCAAGCAGCGGTGGTGCGTCGGCGGCCTGGTAGCTGTCGCGGAAACGCCGACGCGCGGCGAGATCGTCGGCGGACGGGCCGGCTCGGCCGGTCAGCATCGCCTGCATCTCCGCCCAGTCGGGTTCCACCAGGTGGGTGGCGTCGTGCAGCCGACCCTCGGAAGCCAGGCGGGCACCTGCAGCGAGAATCGCTCGCCGGCAAATGCCCGCAGCCCAGACGTCGCTGTAGTTGCCGCGCTCATCGCGCAGACGAGAGTTGTGGCGGGCTTCAGCCAGTAGCGAATCGAATGTGTCGCGGTGCACGGCGGGAACCATGTCACGGACGCGGGCAGTCTCCTCTGGCGAGGCATGGCCAGGCACAGGGGCACCGGTTTCGACCGCACGTCGGATGCCTTTGACCAGCACCTCCGGTACTTCAAGGCTGAAGGGTGCTCCGACCTCCAGTCCGTCAAGAATGCGGTAGCCGACCAGATCGATATAGCCGGTGGCAGCAGCACCGACCTCACCCGGCATGGCCTGGAGGTTGGTCAGGATGTCGCCATGCGGGGCGCCACAGGTCAGCAGGGCCTGTGCAGCGGCGTCGGCACGAATGCCGGCGGCGAGGCGAGTCAGCTCGGGCATGGCGCCTGCGGACTCAGGGGCGCTGCCGCGCACCAGGGCGAGAAAGGCCCCCAATGGCCGGTCGGACCAGGCGCGCAGATGGGCGATCAGGTCGCTGATCGGCAGCGTCGCGGCCATGTTGAACTGATGGTGCTGCTGGATCATGCGCGTCAGGTTGTCGCGGCAGGCGGCGATATGCGCGAGCTGATCCTCTGCCGACAAGGCAGCGGCGTCGACGCGCTGGAGGGCGAGGTGGGCGCGGATCGTGGCCGGCTTCACCGAGTCCTCCCAGTGGGCGAGTTCGGCGCGCCAGCGTTTGGTGGCGAAGGTCTCTTTGGCGGCAGCGAAGCGGGCAGGGAATTCGGCGGGATCGGCGGGGGCGAAGCTGCCATAGGCGAAGCCGTGTACCAGCACGAAGCGGCCGCGGCCGGACAGCGTGCCATATCGCTGCGCACTTTCCGCGGCGGCAACGCTGACATTGGGACCGAAGATCTCGCCATGGAACCGCGACCACGGGCGCGGCACGTGCAGCGAGTCGAGTCGCCAGGAGCCGGGCCCCGGAGCCTCGAAGACAAGAGGCTTGCCGTCCGCGATGATCGCCATGTCGCTCGTTCCTCGGAGCTTTGCCGCATAACCCGGCGCGACGCCTGGGCGGGATGCCTTATACCAACCCGCTCAAAGACTGACACATGCCCACTCCCGCGTTGCGATGGAACGGATGCGGCCTGGATCGGCGATGAGGAAGCGCCATGCGGTGGCGCAGGCTTGGACGATGTCTTCGTAGGTTGGCCAGACGTGGT
>JANXSA010000138.1 GCA_025352915.1 Rhodospirillales bacterium
CAGGCGCTCGTCGCCGAACACGCCCAGCGCAAAGTCGCTTATCGCCGCCATGATCCCGCCCCTCGCACGCTGTACAATGAGCGAATCACAGCCAAGCCGAGCCGGTCAAACGATTAGGACGATCTGTGCATCCCTTAGCCGCAAGCAGGGGGAGGGAAGTATTCCCTTTCTCGGTGACGGGGTCTGGGGCGACGCCCCAGCGGGTTGAGGGCGGAGCCCTCGGCTTTCTTGCTAGAGGCCGCCGGCTTTGGCGATTTTTTCGACGCTGCGGAGCCAGTCGTCGAGTTCGCGGTCGGTGGGTTCGATCATGACGTGGTTGATGCCGGCTTCGGCGTAGGCTTCGAGGCGGGATTTCAGGGCGTTTTGGTCTTGGCCGTCCCAGGAGGTTCGCAGGGAGATGGTGAAGTCGGGGCCTGGGCGGGTGGCACGGAGGGTTTGGACCAGGGTTTTGGCTTCTTCGGGGGTTTGGCGGGTGCCGTGCCAGCCGTCGTGTTTGAGGGCTCGGGCGAGGGCGGGGGGTGAGTTGCCGCCGATCCAGATGGGGATGGGGGGCGGGAGGGGGCGCATGCGCATGTCCTGGATTTCCGCCTCGATGAGTTTGGTTTGGAAGGTGATGGGGTCTTGGGTCCAGAGGGCTTTCATGAGGGCCAGGCCTTCGTCCATGCGGCGGCCGCGTTGTTTGAAGTTGGCTCCGAGGGCGCGGAATTCGGCTTCCATCCAGCCGACACCGGCGCCGAGGATGAGGCGGCCTTGGGAGAGGAGGGCGAGGGTGGCGAGTTCCTTGGCGAGGGGGACGGGGTGTCGCATGGGGAGGACCAGGACGGTGGTTCCTAGTTTTATTCGGGTGGTGAAGGCGGCGGCCCAGGTTAGGGAGAGGACGGGTTCGTAGAAGATGGGGGATGGGGGGTATGGGGCTCCGTTGGGGAGGATGATGTGTTCGGAGACCCAGAGGTCGTTGAAGCCTAGGGATTCGGCTTGGATGGCGGCGCGGCGGATGGAGTCTGGGTTGGCTTTGCGGCCGACATGGGGGAGGTGGATGCCGAGTTGCATGGTGAGCCTCCGGGTTGGGGGTTGCTACCCCTCACCCCGGCCCTCTCCCCCAAGGGGAGAGGGTGAAGGGCGTTGGGGTTTGGGCCAGCGGCGGGTGATTTCGGGGAGGATTTGTTCGATCAGGAGGCGGGTTTGGCGGGTGACGTCTTGGCCGTCGGCGCCGATGGGGCGGAGGATAAATTTCTGGGCGCCGGCTTCGATGTATTGGGTGATGCGGGTGAGGATGGTTTCGGCGGTGCCGATGGCGAAGTAGGTGTCTGGGTCGGCGCCGGTGCGTTTGGCGTAGGCGGTTTTGGCGCGGGCGATGCTGGGGTCGTCTGGGGTGCCGAAGCGGTAGGGGAAGGCGGCGCCGTAGTGGTCTTCGTCGATGGTGCGGCCGGCTTGGGCGGTGGCGGCGCGGATGGCGGCGACGATTTGGGCGAGTTGGGCGGGGGTTTCGGCGCCGGCTTGCCAGCCGGTGCCGTATTTGGCGGTGCGGCGGATGGCGGCTTCGGAGGCGCCGCCGATCCAGATGGGGATGTTGGGCTGGGTGGGTTTGGGGGAGATCTGGGCGTTGGTGAGTTTGAAGTGGCGGCCTTGATAGGTGACGGGGTTGCCGGTCCAGAGGGCGGCGATGATTTCGAGGGCTTCGTCGGTTTTGCGGCCTCTGGTGGTGGAGTCGAGATGGAGAGAATCCCATTCGGGGGCGCGGGGGGAGCCAATGCCGAAGCCGGGGAGGAGGCGGCCTTCGGAGAGCATGTCGATGGTGGCGCATTGCTTGGCCAGGAGGACGGGGTCGCGCATGGCCAGGGAGACGACGTTGACGCCGAATTTGAGGCGCCTGGTGCGGCCGGCTAGGGCGGCCATTGTGGACATGCATTCCAGGATGGGGGTGGTGGAGACGATGCGGTCGGTTTGCCAGAGGGAGTCGATGCCGCCTTGCTCGCAGAGGTCGACCCAGCGCCAGAATTCGGGGGCGTTGGCGAAGGGGAACTCGGTTAGGCCCAGGCCGATGGCGATTTTCATTGGGTGGAGCGACCCCTCACCCCGGCCCTCTCCCCCAAGGGGAGAGGGGGAAGTAAGTGGATGAAGTTTTTTTGCTTCTTTTTGTTCACAAAAAGAAGACTTCTTGCTCGCTTCATGACGCGGCGCCGAGAACCAGTTGGCGGATGGCGGCGGGGTCGGTTTGTTCCATGACTTTGCGGGCGAAGCGGGCACAGTCATCGATGTTGGTGTTGCGGACGGCTTGTTTGACGCGCGGGACGGCGGCGGCGTTCATCGAGAAGCTGCGCAGGCCGAGGCCGAGGAGGAGTTTGGTCAGGCGCGGGTTGGCGGCCATTTCGCCGCAGACGGAGACGGGCATGCGCATGCGCAGGGCGGCTTCGGTGGCGAACTGGACCAGGCGCAGGACGGCGGGGTGGAGCGGATCGTAGAGGTGGGCGACGTCGGAGTCGGCGCGGTCGACGGCGAGGGTGTACATGGTGAGGTCGTTGGTGCCGATGGCGAAGAAGTCGGCTTCCAGGGCGAGGGCGTCGGCGGAGAGGGCGGCGCCGGGGGTTTCGATCATGATGCCGAGGGGGGGGAGTTTTTCGGCGATGCGTTCGCCGCGGCGGCGCAGGCGGCGGGCGACGCGTTCGTAGATGTCGCGGGTTTCGCGGATTTCGGCGGTGGTGCTGACCATGGGGAGGAGGACGCGGACGGGGCCGTGGGCGCTGCTGCGCAGGATGGCGGCGAGTTGGGTTTCGAAGAGTTCGGGGTGGCGCAGCAGCAGGCGGATGCCGCGCAGGCCGAGGGCGGGGTTGGGGTCGGTGGTGACCGGGACGATGCCTTCGGTTTGCAGCGCCTCGATGTCTTTTTCGCCGCCCCAGTCGAGCACGCGGATGGTGACGGGGTCGCCGGCCATGGCTTCGACGACGGAGCGGTAGGTTTCGTACTGGGCGGCCTCGTCGGGCAGGGTTTCGCGGTTCATGAACAGGAATTCGCTGCGCAGGAGGCCGATGCCGGCGGCCCCGGCCTGGGCGACGAGGGGGAGTTCGGCGGGGAGTTCGAGATTGGCCTGGAGGTCTACTTCCTCGCCGTCTTCGGTGATGGCGGGCAGGCGGCGGAGCTTGGCCAGGCGCTGCTGTTCGCGGGCGAAGGCGATGACGGCGCGGCGCGCGGTGGCCAGGGTGGCGGGGCTGGGGTGGATGATGACGGTGCCGGCGGTGCCGTTGACGATGACGAGGTCGCCGGGGCGGGTGGCTTCGGACAGGCCGGGGACGCCGAGGACGGTGGGGACGCCGAGCGCACGCAGCATGACGGCGGTGTGGCCGTCGGCGCCGCCCTCGTCCGTGGCGACGCCGGCCAGTTTGGCGGGGTCGAGCAGGGCGGCATCGGCGGGGCGGAGGAATTCGGCGACCAGGACGGCGCCGGCGGGCAGGGCGGTGAAGCTGCGGAACGGGGCGCGGGTGAGGTTGCGGATCAGGCGGCGGCCGATTTCGCGGACTTCCTCGGCGCGGCGGCGGCGGCCGGCGCGGTCGTCGTCCTCGGCGGGCATGGACTGGATCAGCTCGGCGATGGCCTCGCTTTCGTCGAACACGGCGGTTTCGGCGCTGACCAGGCCCTCGGTGATGCGTTTTTTGGCGCCGCGGACCAGGCGGGAGGGGCCGACCATTTGCAGGTAGGCGTCGAGCAGGGGGGCGATCTCGGCCTGGCTGTCTTCGGGCAGGACGCCGAGGCGGGCGCGGAGTTTGAGGAGTTGTTTGCGCGATTGGGCGATGGCGGCTTCGAGGCGGGAGGTCTCGGCGCCGCTATCCGAGGCGTGGATGCGGGTGCGGACCACCACCGCGGGCGGCTCGATGGCGCCGAAGACCGGGCCGATGGCCACGCCCGGCGAGACGGCGATGCCGGTCAGGCGGCGTTCCTGACGCGTGGGTTCGGCGGGCTTGGCCACGGCCGGCGGGGCGGGATGGGGTTCCTCGGCCGGCGGGTTAGTCCTGTTCATTGAAGCCGGCCTCGACCAGGGCGGACAGGGCGTCCATCGCCTCCTTGGCGTCCCAGCCCTCGGCGCGCAGGGTGATGGTGGCGCCGAGGCCGGCACCGAGCATCATGAGGCCCATGATCGAGCGGGCCGAGACCGACTGGCCGTCCTTCTCGACATCGACCGAGGCGCCGAAGCGTTCGGCCAGGGTGACGAACTTGGCGGCCGCACGGGCGTGCAGGCCGCGCTTGTTGCAGATCACCAAGTTGCGGCGCAGCACCGAGGCTTCCGTGCCATCGCCATCCGTCCCTCCCGCCTCGGGCACGCTCACTCGCAGTTTCCGTTGCCGTTCTTTGCATGCGGCAGGATGTGGGAGGCGGCGGCGATGTATTTGCGGCCGGCGGCGGTGGCGCAATCGACCGCGGCGGCCAAGGGCTGGCTGCCGCGGACCTTGGCCAGCTTGACCAGCATCGGCAGGTTGACGCCGGACAGCACCTCCACGCCCTTTCGCACCATCTGGGAGATGGCGAGGTTGGAGGGCGTGCCGCCGAACATGTCGGTGAGCAGGACGACGCCGTCGCCGGTATCTACCTCGACGATGCAGCGGTGGATCTCCGCCCGGCGGCCTTCCATGTCGTCATCGGGGCCGATGCAGACGGTGGCGACGTTGCGTTGCGCGCCGACGACATGCTCCATCGCCAGGCGCAGCTCCTCGGCGAGGCGGCCATGGGTGACGAGGACGAGACCGATCAAGCGAGGGGGCCGATCAAGGCGTGTGGCCGATCATGTCTTGGGTTTGCTCAAGGCCGACGCGTTCAAGTGGGGCTCTCCGAAACAGTCTGGATGGCGGCAGGCTGGGATGCTGTCTGGCTATCGGTGCGGCCTTCTTGCCGCGAGATGCCCTCGCGGGCCAGTTCACGATGGGTTGCGGTCGCACGCCAGCCGTTTTCGCCTAGATACCTTGCGAGATGTTCAACAACCGTCACCGAACGGTGGCGACCGCCGGTGCAGCCAACGGCAACAGTCGCATATTTTTTGCCCTCTTGCACGAAGCGCGGCAAGAGCAGGTCGAGCATGCCGGTGAGCGCGGCCATAAATTTGTCATAATCCGGGTCGGCCGCGACATAGGCGGCGACCGCTTCGTCCAGCCCGCTGCCGGGGCGCAATGTGGGATCATAGAATGGGTTGCGCAGGAATCTTGCGTCGAAAACCAGCTCGGCCTCGCGCGGCAGGCCTGCGGGAAACGCGAATGAGATCAGCGAAATCGAGAGGGCCTGACGACCGCTGACCTCTTCGGCGCCGGTGCCGAAATAGGTGTCGATCTGTTGGCGCAGCCTTGCCAGCGGCAGATCGGAGGTGTCGATCACCCAGTCGGCGCGCTCATGCAGCGGGGCGATCAGCCGGGTTTCGGCGCTGATACCGTCGGAGACCCGGCCGCGCGGCGACAGCGGATGGCGGCGCCGGGTTTCGGTGAAGCGGCGCAGCAGCACCTCCTCCTCGGCCCAGGCGAAGACCAGGTCCACCCGCATGTCCGCGATCGCGCGCAGGCGGTCGCGCAGTTCGAGCACGCGCTCCGGCGTGAAGCTGCGCGAGCGGGCATCCACGCCGAGCGCCACCTGGCGCGCGCCGCCATCGTCGATGCTGCGCACCAGGCCTTCGATCAGGTCGAGCGGCGGGTTGTCGGTGGCTTCGTAGCCGACATCCTCCAGCGCGCGCAGGATCGAGGCGCGGCCGGCGCCGGCCAGGCCGGTGACCAGGGCGACGCGGCGTTTCTCGGGGGGAGAGATACCCGTCTGGTGATCGCTCATGCCAGCAGCTCCGCGGCGAAGGCGCCGGCGTGCTGGATGCGGACACCCTGAGCGCAGTCAAGCGCCAGTTCGACGATCTGGGCGGCGGCGGGGCGGCTTGCGTCGATGGCGACCAAGGGCAGGCCGGTGTGCTTGCAGCTTGCGGGGGCGGGCAGCCGGGTCACATCGCCGCCCAATTCCACCGCCAGGGCGAGGCACGCGCGCGGCAGGTAGGGCAGGCGAAGGACCCCGAGGCCGCGCACCTCCAGCAATCCCGCCAGGCTCGCCGGCGCCCAGGCGTTGTGGCCGTCAAGCTCCACCCGGTCATCAGCCACCAGGATGAAGCCGCGGTCGAGCAGGCGCAGCACCAGGTCCGACTTGCCGGAACCCGGCGGACCTAACAGCAACACGCCAACGCCCTGTCGCGCGGCACAGCTCGCATGTATCTGCATGGGACCGGAAGATGGCCCGGATGGGGCGCGAACGGAAGCCTCTTCACGAAATTGCCCGGAACTGCGCTTAACGGATGAAAGTTTTTTGGTTCTTTTTTTCAAAAAAGAACAAGCACTTCTTTTTGAAAAAAGAAGCAAAAACTTTCATCCATTTAGAGCGTGGCTTGATGATGGGGCGGGTGCGTGCGAGGAATCAGGGTATGATCGTGAACCGTGACAGCATTGCCACCGCCGCCGCCCGGATTGGCCCCTATGTGCGCCGCACGCCAGTGCTGGAGGTGCTGGAGGGGGAGTTGGGGCAGGCATTCACGATGGTGCTGAAGCTGGAGCTGCTCCAGCACGCCGGCAGCTTCAAGCCGCGCGGGGCGTTCAACCGCATCCTGTCGGCGCGGCTGGCCGGCGAGTTGCCGGCAGCCGGGGTGATCGCGGCGTCGGGCGGCAATCATGGCGCGGCGGTGGCCTATGCGGCGAAGGTGCTGGGCTTGAAGGCCGAGATCTTCGTGCCGCAGAACACGCCGGCCACCAAGATCGCCCGCATCGAGAGTTTCGGGGCCAAGCTGGTGCGCGGCGGCAAGGCCTATGCCGAGGCGCTGGCGGCCAGCCGGGTGCGCCAGGCCAAGACCGGGGCGATGGAAGTGCATGCCTATGACCACGAAGCCGTGCTGTCCGGGCAGGGGACGGTGGCCAAGGAGTTCCTGGAGGATGCGCCGGACCTGACGCATTTGATGGTGGCCACGGGCGGCGGCGGGCTGATCGGCGGGATGGCGGCCTGGGCGGCCGGGTGGACCGAGGTCGTCAGCGTGGAGCCGAGCGGCTGTCCGGGGCTGTATAATGCGCTGGCGGCGGGCAAGCCGGTGGTCTCCCCGGTGGGCGGGGTGGCGGCCGATGCGCTGGGGGCGCGTCAGGTGGGCAGCATCATGTTCCCGATCGCGCAGGCGCATGTGGCGCATGCGGTGCTGGTGGAGGATGACGATATTCGCGCGGCACAGCGCCTGTTGTGGGACCGTTTCCGGCTGATCGCCGAGCCTGGCGGGGCGACCGCGTTGGCGGCGATCCTGTCGGGCGCCTTCGTGCCGCCGCCAGGGTCGCGGGTGGGCGTATTGGTCTGCGGGTCGAATACCGACCCGGCGGAGGTAACGGGGTGAGCGTCATGGCCGATCCCGTCCTGTTGGAAATCGATGCGCGCGGAGTGGCGACGGCGACGCTGAACCGGCCCGAGCGCGGCAATGCCTATGACGAGGAGATGCTGGCGGCGTTCAATGGCGGGCTGGACCGGCTGGCGGGGGATGCGCAGGTTCGCGCGCTGGTGCTGCGCGGGGCGGGGAAGCATTTCCAGGCCGGGGCGGATATCCATTGGCTCGGCCGGGCGGCGCAGTATCCGCCGGATCGCGCCTATGCCGCCTCGCACGCCACCACGCTGGCGATGCAGAAGCTGAACGAGTTTCCGCATCCGACCATCGCCATGGTCAAGGGCGCGTGCTTCGGCGGCGGGGTTGGGATTGTGTGCTGCGTCGATGTGGCGCTGGCGGCACCGGACGCGCTGTTCGGGATTACCGAGATCCGGGTGGGCGTGGCGCCGACGCCGATCAGCACGCACATGATCAACGCTATCGGGCTGCGCCAGACGCGGCGCTATGCGCTGACCGGCGAGCGTTTCGGGGCGGCCGAGGCGGTGCGGATCGGGCTGGTGCATGAGGTGGTGGCCGGCGACATGGAGGCGCGGCTGGCCGAGGTGTTGGACGCCATTTTCCTGGGGGCGCCAGGGGCGATCTCGGCGACCAAGGACTCCTTTCTCGGCGCCAACGGGCTGAAGCTCGACGCCAGGCAAATGGCGCTGTTATCCCACGAAGGCTGGACCCAACGTTCGTCGCCGGAAGGCCTGGAAGGCACCGCCGCCTTCCGCGACAAGCGCGTGCCGTCCTGGTACGCCCCGCCACCCGCCCAAACAAATGGCTAAAAGTTTTTTGGTTCTTTTTTTCAAAAAAGAACTTCTTTTTGAAAAAAGAAGCAAAAACTTTTTACCTCCTTGTGCTTCGTCAAGATGACGCGGCGCGGGGAGGGGTTCAAGAATGGGGCGATTCAGGCGCTGCTGGTGCTGAATGCTGTCGTGATGGTTTATCCGTTGCTGGTCATGTTGTTGTCGGCGTTCAAGACCAATGCCGAGTTGTTTGCCTCGCCGTTTGCACTGCCGGAGCGTTTTTCCTTCACCAATGCGGCGCGGGTGTGGGGGGAAACCAATTTCGTCGCCTATCTCGGCAATTCCGTGGTGGTCACGACGTGTTCGGTGCTGGGCATCCTGGTGACCGGGACGATGGCGGCCTATGCGCTGGCGCGCTACCGGTTTCGGCTGAGTTCGCTGGTGTTTCTGTTTTTTCTGAGCGGGTTGATGGTGCCGTTGAAGCTGGCGGTGATCCCACTGTTCATCCAGCTCGACGCGCTCGGGCTGATCGACACGCGGGCCGGGCTGGTGTTGGTGTATGTGGCGATGGGGCTGCCCTCGGCGATCTTTATCCTGACCGGGTTCCTGCGCTCGCTGCCCGGCGAGTTGGAGGAGGCGGCGCGGATGGAGGGGGCGAGCGAACTGCGGATCATGCTGCTGGTGATGCTGCCGCTGGCGCGCCCGGCGATGGTGATCGCGGCGATCCAGAACGCGGTGCCGATCTGGAACGACTTCTTCTTTCCGCTGATCTTCATCTCCAGCGAACGCCTCAAGACCCTGCCACAGGGGCTGACCGTGTTCATGGGCGAATACAATACGGATTGGGGCGTGTTGTTCGCCGGGCTCTCGCTGGCGGCGCTGCCGATCGTGGCGGTTTACATTGTGCTGTCGCGGCATTTCATCGAGGGTATGACGCAAGGCGCGATCAAATAGCCGCCGGAGAACAGGAAGCGGGGCGGCGATGAAACGGTTTTTGCGGGCATCGGTGTTGGCGCTGGCGTTTGCGGGGTCGCCGGTGTTGGCCCAGGGTTCGGGTTCGGCGACCATCGATGCCATCGTCAAGCGCGGCGAGGTGCTGTGCGGCACCTCCGGGGTCACGCCCGGGTTTTCGCTGCCCGACAGCCAGGGTGTGATGCGGGGGCTGGATGCCGATCGCTGCCGCACCGTGGCGGCCGCCGTCCTGGGCGACGCGCGGCGCACCCGTTTCGTCATCACCACCACGCAGAACCGCTTCACCATCCTGCAGGGCGGCGAGATCGACGTGTTGACCCGCGCGGTGACCTGGACGCTGGGGCGCGAGGGCAATCTGGGGCTGAGCTTTGCCGGGATCAATTTCTATGACGGTACCGGGTTCCTGGTGAAGGCAACCAGCGGCATTACCTCGGCGCGGCAGCTCGACGGGGCCGCGGTCTGTGTGGCGCCGGGGTCGTCCACCGAGCTGGCGGTGGCTGATTACTTCCGGCAGCACAATATGAAATTCAATCCGGTGCTGATCCAGGATACCGCGGAGATTCGCGGCGCCTATCTGGCCGGGCGCTGCGACACCTATTCCACCGACGCATCCGGCCTGGCCGGCTATCGCTTCATCCAGGGCGACCGGGCGGGCGAGCACGTCTTGTTGCCCGAGGTGGTCAGCAAGGAGCCGCTGGGGGTGATGGTGCGCAAGGGCGATGCCAAGTTCTTCGACCTGGTGCGCTGGACGATGTTCGTCGGGCTGATTGCCGAGGAGCACGGGCTGACGCAGGCCAATGTCGACCAGGCGCTTGCCAGCAACGTGCCGGAAATCCGCCGCCTGCTGGGGCTGGAGGGTGATATGGGGCGGGCGTTGGGGGTGGATAACCGCTTCGGCTACCACATCATCAAGCAAGTCGGCAGCTACGCTGACATGTGGCAGCGCAACATCGTGCCGGTCGGCATTCCGCGCGGGCTCAACCGGCTGTGGAACCAGGGCGGCCTGCATTACGCGCCGCCGCTTCGTTGAGCCAGCAATGCGCCCTGCGCAACGCAGCTATTGATCTTGTCGTCGACCAACGCCATTAAAGCGCCATCGGCGGTGCGATGCCGCCTCAACCAGGGAGCTTCCCCATGATGCGTATGACCGCGGGCGCCATGATCGCCGGCGCCTTCCTTACCGTTGCCAGCGTCGGCGTCCAGGCCCAAGGCACCGGCTCGGCCACCATCGACGCCATCGTCAAGCGCGGCGAACTGAACTGCGGCACCGCCGGCAACTCGCCGATGTTCTCGCTGCCGGACAGCCAGGGCGTGATGCGCGGCATCGATGTCGATGCCTGCCGCGCGGTGGCTGCCGCCATCCTGGGCGACGCCAAGAAGGTGAAGTTCATCCCGACAACCGCGCAGAACCGCTTCACCGCGCTGCAGTCGGGCGAAGTGGAC